>JADZFP010000317.1 GCA_020849825.1 Saprospiraceae bacterium | reverse complement strand
CTGGCGGAAGGGTTGCCCATCGGTATTACAGACATGCGCTTTATTGCAACCGACGACTGCGGCAATACGGCTTTCTGCATCATGGAAATCACTGTGGCAGATTCCATACCGCCGGTAACCGTGTGCCAGCAATTTACCCAGGTTTCCATCGGCTACAACGGTACTTCACTGATTGATGCGGAGACATTTGACTCGGGTTCTTACGACAATTGCGCGCCGGTATATTTCAAAGCGCGCCGCACGACGAGCGACAATTGCCAGTCGGCCGATTTCTTTTACGATCAGGTGAAATTTTGCTGTGAAGACGTCGGCGACACGGTCGGAATTGTTTTGCGGGTGTACGACCTGGCCATCGATACCGGTGCGGTGACGTATTCGTATCTGGAAGAGAATGCTTCCGATTGCCTCGTTTACGCGGTGGTGACGGATAAAATAAAGCCGGTTTGTATCGCTCCTCCAAATGCATCTGTGGTGTGTGACAATTTTGATCCGTCACTGGAGACTTACGGCGAAGCGGTCGGCGCCGACAATTGCTGCCTCGATACGCTGTATTGGTCCAAAACCAATTATCAACTGTTCGATACGCTTTGCAATCGCGGAACGATCACCCGCACCTTTGCCGTGGAGGATTGCAGCGCCAACAGCAATATTTGTACACAGCGCATTTTTGTTTCCTACGCGCAGCATTATTCGATCAAGTTTCCGGACGATATCATTGTTTATACCTGCGACACGACGGGCTCGTACCCGCCCGGGCCGCAGATATTTGGTCAGGATTGCGAATTGATTGGCATCAGTTACGAAGATTTGCCTTTTCAGGCTACGCCCGGCGCTTGTTACAAGATCGAACGGATCTGGAAGGTGATCAATTGGTGTACCTACGACCCCAATTTGCCATTGATCAACGTGCCCAATCCGCAAGCCACTTTCGAGCATAATTCTCCGCTCAATTTGCCCGGCCCCACGGTGGCGCCCATGGGCGGCAACCCGGCGCCGACGATCACCAAAGTGTTCCCTACCGATGTGGTTTTGACCAATTACAGCGTCTACTGGTCTGCAAATGCGAATGGTTACCTGTACAAACAAATCATCACGGTCGCCGACGAAGAGTTGCCGAAGATCCGTTCTTGCCCTTTGCTCGATCCCATACCGGTATGCGACAAAACGGATAACGACCCGCAGTTCTGGAATGCTCCTTATTACTACGACCCGATGATTCCCGGGAGCCACGATCTCTGCGAGGCCTACGTCGATCTGGCGCTGGCGGCCAACGACGCCTGTACGGAAGGCAATGTCAATATCCGCTATTTGCTGTTTCTCGACCTCGATGGCGACGGCATCCAGGAAACGGTCGTCAACAGCGCCGACCTGCCGCCACCCAATACTTTGTACTACGGCAATGCGCTTACGCCCAACTATTCCGGCGGTACGCCTTATGCCTTCGACCAACGCCCGGTGCCGCCCGGTCAGAAATATAAATTTACCATCCAGATCGTTCCGTCCTTTTTCCGCTCTGCGCGCGTAAGGTGGAATACCCCCGACAGTCCGGAAGTATACGTACAGCCCCAGGTGCCGCACGGCCTGCACCGCATCATCTGGATTGTGGAAGACGGTTGCGGCAACCAGGATGTGTGCGAATACGGGGTACTGGTGAGCGATTGTAAAGCGCCAACCGTATTTTGTCTTAACGGGTTTAGTACCAATATTATGCCCACGGGAATGGTGACTTTGTGGGACGATGATTTTGTGTTGTACGCCGATGACAATTGCACGCCCGATAACTTGCTCCAGTATTCTATGAGGAAGGTGAATGGCGATACCGATTTTCCCCTGGATGCAGGGGGCAACTTGGTGGACAATCTGACATTTACCTGCGACGATCTCGGGGCGCAGCCGGTTGAGATTTGGGCCCGCGACCTGAAAGGAA
This sequence comes from Saprospiraceae bacterium, assembly GCA_020849825.1. GTDB lineage: Bacteria > Bacteroidota > Bacteroidia > Chitinophagales > Saprospiraceae > M3007. The sequence goes on along the minus strand of JADZFP010000317.1, from coordinate 11,444 downwards.
ACGAAGGCTACTGCGTGTCGTACGTGATCGTACAGGACCCCTTTGGCAATTGCTTGCCGGCGGCGCCTTTATCGGCAGCCGGCGTGTTGCAAACGGAGCCGCTCGACGATAACCAGGGCGTCGGCGAAGCCGGTGTGGAACTCAGCGGTACAGGGCCGGGCCTGCCCAATCTGGATGTTTTTGACCAAACCGACGACAACGGCCTTTACCTTTTTGGCGGAATTATCCCGCTCAATACCTCGTATACCATTACGCCGCTCAAAGACGACAATCCTATGAACGGGGTGTCGACCTTCGATCTGGTGCTCATTTCCAAACACATACTCGGTTTCGAGCCCCTCAACTCGCCCTACAAAATGATCGCGGCCGACATCAACAAGTCGAACTCCGTAACCTCGTTCGATATCGTCGAATTGCGCAAACTCATACTGGGGATTTATACCGACTTTCCACAAAACACCTCCTGGCGGTTTGTCGACAGAGATTTTGTATTTACACAACCCGACAACCCCTTTGCGTCGGTGCCGTTTGCCGAAAATATCAGCGTGGCCAACGCATTGGCCACTTTCACCGACCTTGATTTTATCGGGGTCAAAATCGGCGACGTCAACAGCTCGGTTATACCGAATGTGACGGCCGAAATGCCAGTCGATGAACGGCAGGGCAAGGCGCCGGTGTTCTTTCATTTGGCCGACCGACATGTAGCGGCAGGCGAGGTTTTCGTGGTCGATTTGCAAGCCGAAGAAAATATATTAGGATATCAGTTCACGTTGTTGTTCGGCGCCGAAGCGATCGAATTGCTGGACGTACTTCCCGGTGCGGGCCAATCCCAGGCCAATTTTGGCGTACATCAGTACGCCCTGACGGTTGCCGACGAAACCGGGGGGCGCTCTTTCGGACTCCGGTTAAAAGCACGGCGGGCAGGCAAAATCAGCGATCTGATCCATATTTCGGGCGCAATTACGCCAGCCGAAGCATACCTGATGGAAGAAAAAGTGTCGGTCCGCAATATCGGCCTGCGTTTTGATACGCCAGACGGGAGACTTGAAACGCTGCCCGGGTTCGAATTGTACACCAATGAACCCAACCCGTTTTCCGGCCGCACGCGGCTGCCGTTTTTTATGCCGGCTGCCGGAGAGGTCACGATGCGTCTTTTTGATCTTACCGGCAAGCAGATACAGTCGCAAACATCCTTTTTTGAACAAGGCCTCAACACGTTTTTCCTGGAAACGGAGATGGTAGGCGCCCTGACGGTTCGGCTCGACAGTAATTACGGAAGCGCAAGCAAGAACATCCTGCGTTTGCCCTGATTTTGTGGCATGTTTTTGGTTGAAACAGGGGGGAGATGCCAAAAAATGAATAAAATTATTTTTAATCCGAAATTTTCATTTTTTTTGCCCCTGATAATCCACATCCGTGTTTCTCTCCCGAGGCACTTTTTCCCTTGTGCCGATTTTTTCAGCTGCGTTTTTAATATCTTGTTTTTGTATGTCCACACTATCTCCTAATGAGTGTGGCTTGTGGTTATTCCACGTTTTCAGCAGCGGCATCTGTCTCTTTTTAATCCAACCTTAATCACACCGGTTTTAATCGGCCGGCCAACCGTCATCTCGTCTTATGAAAAGAATTTTCCGCCTTCCTCTCCGGGGAGAAATTTCCCCGTGCCATTCACTGGATCTGATTTCCGCTCGTAGTACCACCCAACTACATTTTCCCGTCTGATCGGCTTCCCGGCCGCATTATCGGCCGAGTTTCTACATGCTGTCGTATCGATACTCATGTTGTCATCGACGCGGCGGCGTGTTGCTGCATGTACCCATGAATATCTGTCTCACTATTTTAATCAAATCTCATGCGGGAATTGATCGAACTGGTCAATGTACTCAATGTTCAGCGGTTAAAAGCCGACGGGCTTTGGGGAATAATCATTGAACCCAACTCCAAATTAGAGCAACTTTACACTGCTATCGCAGAAGGACGCGTCCGGACCGATGAGGAGGCTATCGCCTTGTTATATCCGCCTCCGCAGAAAAGTTCGGCGTATCCAAGTCTGAAAAACAAATTGAAAGATCGCCTCACCGACACCGTTTTTTTGCTCGATTTTCACGATCCGGCTTATACCGACCGGCAGAAAGCATTTTATGAATGCAATAAGAAGTGGGCGGCGGCATCGGTTTTGTTGTCCAAAAACGCCAAACTGATCGGCATCGACATCCTGGAGAACCTGCTCCGCCATGCGACCTTGTTTGAGTTTACGGACCTGACGCTCAGTATTTTGTATACGCTGCGCCTGCATTACGGAACAATTGCCGGCGATCAGAAAAAGTACACGCAGTACCGCGATCAGTACAAACAGGTGCAGGCCTTGAGCCTGATGGAAAACGAGGCTGAGGAGTTGTACACGCATCTGGTCAGCCATTATGTGGCCAGCAAGGCGACGAAAGAAGAACTCAGCGGCAAAGCGGAGGAGTATTTTGAACGGATACGGCCGCACCTGGAAAAGTCAGATTCCTTCCGTTTGCACCTTTGCGGTCGTCTGATCGAGACGATCATTTATACCAGTAAAAACGATTACGCCGCTACCGCCCGGGTATGCGAAGAAGCCATCCGGTTTTTTGAAAGCAAACCTTTCGAGAGTAAACTGCCTCTCCAGGCCTTCTATTACCAGTTGGTGGTGTGTTACACCCAGATGAAAGCTTTTGAAGAAGGCCAGGCGATCATTAAAAGATACCAGGCTATTTTTGATGAAGGCTCGTTCAACTGGTTCAAATTGCAGGAGCTGTACCTGCTGCTGGCCATGCACACCCGCCACTACACTGACGCCTGGCGATGCCATAGCAATGTGGTCGGTCATCCGAAATTCGACAATCAGCCGGCCCAGATCCGCGAGATGTGGAAGATTTACGGCGCCTACGTGCATTTTCTTCGCCAATCGGGCCGCATATCCGAGGTCGGGGACGCGGCCGAGGTGGGTAAGTTCCGTATGGCCAAGTTTCTCAACGAGATACCGACCTATGCGCAGGACAAGCGCGGCATGAACATTCCGATCCTGATTATCCAGATCCTTTTCCTGACCTACGAACAGGAATATGGCCAAACCATAGACCGTATCGAAGCGATAGAGAAATACTGTAGTCGCTATTTGAAACAGAACGATACTTTCCGAAGCAACTGTTTTATAAAAATGTTGCTGCAAATGCCGGCCGCCTCTTTCCATCAGGAAGCCGTGTTGCGCAAGGCCGAAAAACTCCTCGATCAATTGCGTTCCGTACCGCTCGAAATCGCCAACCAGACCCACGAAATTGAAATAATTCCGTACGAAGACCTCTGGGAAATGGCCGTGAACGCCTTGCAAAATCAGATTTACAAGCCGAGAAAGAAGGGTTAAAATTCAGATTTATAAAAAATCTATTCGTTGCAAGTATTTGTAAATCAGTTTTTTGCAAATTATTAATCCCGCAAATCATCAAAATCAACGCGTGAGAAAGCCGGCCTGACTGTCCAGGCCGTCTTGGCTGGATGCCTGGACTTTTGACTTCGTAATCAAATTAATCGAAGTCATCATGAAAAGCAAGGTTACCCGCCGCACCCAGCGCAATGCGCTACTCGACTACTGTCCTTCACTTCAACAAAATTCATCATCCGTGATTATCATCGACATTACCGGCGTCTGACAATCTTCTTCTTCCGGATTGCGCCCTTGCAAGAAACGGGATACATTCGCAGGCAAAAGCCTGTTAAAATAACCCGAACCTATGCAAGCGCTCCAGGAATTAGTGACGATTGTCACTCATGCCAAACTCAGGCAAGCCGAACTCAGCCAGGCTTTTGAACAACAATCGCCGGAGGTTCGCAGGCTATACGACCTGATTGCCGAGGGAAAGATCAATACCGAAGAAAACCTTCTGGCCTACCTCTATCCCTCGGGCCGTAAATCAACCCGAAGGACGCACATCAAAATCGCGCTTCGAGACTTTCTGCTGTACGCGCTCCTGCAGATCGATCTTAATCTCCCACATTTTCATGCACGCCAGCTGGCCTGGTTCGAATGTTACCGCAAATGGGCGGCTGCCAAACTGCTGCTTGGCCGCAATGCCCACCTGGCTGCCGTCGACGCCGCGGAAGATGTACTCCAGCAATCGCTTCAGTTCGACTTTATCGACCTGGCCGTGGAAGCCGCACGCGCGCTTCGACTCTATTACGGCTCTATCGCCGGTGATCTGAAAAAGTACGATTCTTACGGCCAACTCGTCAGGCAACTGGATGAGTTGTACCGGCTGGAAAACCTTTCGGAAGAGCGCTACACCGATTTGGTGGTTCATTACGTCAATACCAAAGCGACACAGGTTGAGGTACACCAGACAGCACAACAGTATTATGCTGAATTAACACCCGCACTGAAGGAATACGACAGTTACCGGCTGCATTTTTGTGGTCGACTGATAGAACTGATTGTGTATACCAGTGTCAACGACTATGCAACGACTATAACAGTCTGTGATAGCGCGATTTCATTTTTTGAACAAAAAAGCTACCTGGCCAATATTCCCTTGCAGGCGTTTATTTATCAGGAGATGGTCTGCTACGTTCAGTTGAAAGACTATTCGAAGGGTAAAATTGCCGCTGCACGCGGATTAAAATTGCTGGAAGAGGGCACGTTCAACTGGTTTAAATATCAGGAGTTGTTGTTGTTGTTGTTCCTCCACGCAGGCGAATACCAGGAGGCGTACGAAGTGTTTCAAAAAACCATCCGTCACAAACGCTTCAAAGCCCTGCCCGGCGGTATTCAACAAGCCTGGAAAATTTTTGAGGCCTATCTTTATTATCTGCATGAGGTCGGGCGTATCTCTCCCGAAGGCTCCGACCCGGTTTTTAACCGTTTCCGCATGGCGCGTTTTCTGAATGAAACGCCGCTGTTTGCCCGCGACAAGCGCGGCATGAACATACCAATCCTGATTTTTCAGATTCTGTATCTGATTCTGGTGCGCCGGTACGATGATACCGTCGACCGGATCGATGCTCTGGAGAAATACGCTTCCCGTTACCTCAAACGAGACGACACGTATCGCAGCAACGTCATGATAAAAATGTTGTTGCTCATCCCCGCCTCCGCCTTTCACCGGAATGCCGTGGCGCGCCATGCGGAGAAGTACCTCAAAATGTTGAAAGAGGCGCCGCTTGATTTTGCCCGGCAATCGCACGATGTGGAAATCATACCCTATGAGGCGCTCTGGGAAATGGCCCTGGCTTCGCTCGATCTGAATATTTATACCCGCAAAAAAGCGGGGTAATTGGATCATCGTACAGCAATATTTAGTTGCTTGTGCAAAAATATGCACTGTGTTTTGTGTTTTTAGTGTCGGGTTTTTGGTGAAATCCTGATGTTGTAAAAAATTGATAATCAGTGCTGATTGTCCAAAGTAGCCTGTTTTTTTACCCGTCAATAAGGTGGCTTTACTGTCTTGATGTCAGACCAACCCCCGGTCTACATTTACACCATGATTTAAACGCAAATCATCAAGAGATTACTCTGGTACTGACTTTTCAGGGACGAATTCTTTTCGAGACGGATGCTCCTGGTCTCCCACTCAAAGGAGGGGGAGACCTGGGAGCCCAACCGAACAGAAAACCTGGCACAGATTGCTCAACTTATCTTTTTTTAACCGCCTTCATAATTCACACATGGGAAGCACTAAAGCGACACTGATCACCGGGGGGGGACGGTTGCGCTATGAGAAAACAGTCAAAAAACTAAAAGCGGAAGTGATTTTGGGGTCGCCCAATGCGGGCTGCAGTGGTGTGGGAATATGTCGGGTTATGGCAGCGACGAAACTTATTGATTGCCCTTGCCCCAGTGTAACGACGTGGGTGGGAATAACGGAAAGCGGCAGGGTGCAATTTGCCTTTATAAAATCGGCAATGGATGAAAAAATGATCCGGCGTCACTTCCGATGGGCCCTGTTTCAGGTGCTGGAAGCGTATGAGATGCCTTTACATATTACGCGATATTTAAAATCACCCGGCCTTCTTATCGAGCCGGGTATATACACGGTCTGGGATACGCCCGACCGCCTCATCGTAGAGTTTTAATCGTTCCGTTTCGGGGCGACCATGCAGTGCGTGGCCGCCTTTCTCCGCAAATCATTTCGGGTTTTCGGATCGCTTCCGCTGGTGTTGCACCGGTGGGAGACAGAGGTGTAGTCTTCGTTTTAAACAACTGAATATCAAAACCTTATTTTAATTTATTAATGTCTTGTCTCATGAAAAAAAGATTGACACAGAACTGGAAACGGGGTGCGATCAACGGATTTTTATCCGTCGTAGCGCTCGGTTTGACGCTGTCGCTTTTACGTGCCAACAATGCATCGTTTGCACGGGCGATGGACGAAGTGTTGAGCGGGTTTTTCCAAAGCGCCGCTGAGAAAAACACTTCCGGCCAGTCTGGCTCGCAGTCTGCCGCGCCTGATGTGTGCTCTGTCACCATCAGCCGGGTAGATGTGAGCAGCTGCTATTATTCCAATAACCAAAGCAAGGCCACTGTATCGGTGGAAGTTGCCTGGACGGACCCGCCCGGCGGCTCCATCACAGTGACGCTTGGCGCTCAGTCGCGCACGATTACGCCCGGAGCGCTGATCGTTTCGCCACAGGTAGTAGCCTTTGAGGTAAACGCAGACGGAACTTCCGGCAATATCTCCGCGTCCTTCAACCTCAACTGCCTTGATACCGACACTTACTCGCTCCCCAACGCATGCGTACCCAACCCTTGTCCCGGCGGCGCAGGCGTAGTGGGTGGCAAGGCATTTGTCGATTACAACCAGGACGGCGTTCAGCAAGCCGGCGAAACCAACGGCCAATCGGACGTTGAAGTACGCATTTATGGCTGCGACGCCAGCGGCAACAGCGCGCTTGTGGCCAACACGACGACTGATGCCGACGGTAATTACTATTTCACGGGTTTGACTGATGGTCAGTCTTATCGCGTCGAGTTTACGCTTTCGTCCGGCCTGATTGCCAAGGATTACCGCCTGGGCAACAACGGCGCCGACAGCCGCACTTCCGTGCAGTTTGTCTCTTCGCCCAATTGCACCACCGATATCGGCGTATTTATTCCCAGTGATTACTGTGATTCCAATCCGCCCGTCTTCATCCCCTGTTACACCCGCGGTAACCCGCTGGCTGGCGGTAACGTAGCCGGTGATCCGGCGCTTGTCAGTTTCCCCTATAATGCCAACGGACCCGTCGACATGGGTATTATTACCATGTGGGCCGACCAAAGTGAAGTCGGTTCCTGCTGGGGCGTGGCTTACGACAAGGAAAACAAACGCGCATTCAGTTCGGCATTTCTGCGCCGCCACACGGGCCTTGGCCCCGATGGTATCGGCGCAATCTATGTGACGGATTTCACGCAGACGCCTTCTAACTCCACCGGCCTTTTTGTTGATCTCAGCGCTATCGGCGCCAATATCGGCACGGTTTCCAGCAACGTAGCGCGCGGTCTTTTACCCAACCGTAATCAGCCAAACTCCGACCCGGAGGGCTTCGTCAAATGCGGCAAGGTCGGTGTCGGCGATATCGACATTACCGACAACGGCGATACCCTGTATTTTACCAACCTGAATACGCGCAAGTTGCAAAGTTTGCGCCTCGACAACGACGGTAACCCGAACACGCCTTACACGCACGTTGCTTCCGACGTCAGTACTTTCGATCTTCCCAACGTCGGTTGCGGCGGCGGCGATTTGCGCCCCTGGGGCCTGAAAGTGTACAAAGGATACGTGTACGTCGGCGCCGTCTGTGATGCGCAGGCCTCGCAGGATCGCAGCGACCTGCGCGCTTTCGTATTCCGTTTCACACCGGGCACGAATACCTGGACGACTATTTTCGACTTCCCGCTGACTTACCCGAAAGGCTCGCCCTTCGGCGGTACCTACCTCAGTGGCTGGTACCCATGGACGGATAACTGGAACACCTTTATGGCGGCCAACGGCGGCAGCCAGTACGTGGCTTATCCGCAGCCGATCCTTTGCGACATCGAATTCGATATCGACGGTTCGATGGTGCTCGGCTTTGGCGACCGTACGGGTTACCAGACCGGCTCGCAGGACTACAATACCACCGGCGGCGGCTTGTATTGGGGCTTCGTCGGCGGCGATATGTTGCGCGTGTACCAGAAAAACGGCGCATTCGTACTGGAAAACAACGCCAAAGCCGGCCCCGTGCTCGGCAACGGCGCCAATAACAACGAAGGCCCCGGTTTCGGTGAATTTTACAACGACATCTGGAACGGCGGCGGCCACAGCGAGATCATGATGGGTGGCCTGGCGCTTTTGCCGGGTTCCGGTCAGATCATGGCCGCGATGATGGACCCGCTCCTCACCGGCCCGCCTTACTGGTCGAACGGCGTGCGTACCCTCAACAACTCCGATGGTAGTTACGTGCGTGCATTCTGCCTCTTTGAAAGCGCCGATGCTTTGCCTGACGGCAACTTCGGTAAAGCTTCCGGTCTGGGCGACCTCGAACTCTTGTGCGCCCTGCCCACCAATACCCAGATCGGTAACCGAATCTGGAACGACAAGAATAAAAACGGCATTCAGGATCCCTGCGAAACCACACTGTCTAATGTCAAAGTGGAATTGTACGACCGCTTCGGCAATGCCGTGGGCGTTACAACGACCAATGCCAGCGGTGAATATTACTTCGACGTCACCAACGTCGATACGATCGCGCCTTACAACAGCGGCCCCAAAACGGGCATGTCGCCCAACACCAAGTATTTTGTTGTCGTCGGCAAAAACATGACGCAATGGAATACCGGCAACGCCGAACTGTTTGTCAACGGCGGTTATTACAAACTCAGTGTGGCCAACACCGGCCAGGCGCCCAACAGCGACCTCAACGACAACGACGGCGCCGTACTGAGCGGCCTTACCGGCGGCTTGTCGGGCCTCAACGGTTTCCCGGGCCTTATGATTACTTCGCCGAAAGCAGGCGACGTCAACCACACATACGATTTTGCCTTCTTCCAGGACATCGATTACGGCGATTTGCCCGACAATAACACGACGGGCACCTATCCGACCGATGATACCAACGGCGGCGGTGAAGGCGTAGGCCCCTGCCACACCATTGTTGCAGGATTGAAAATCGGTAATACCGTCGACTTCGAAGCCGAAGCGCAACCCGACGCCAATGCCAACGGCGACGATGCCGCCGGCGACGATGAAGACGGCTTTACTTCATTCCCCGATTTCGTACCGGGCACAACAGTGACCCTGAGTGTGCCGGTGATGAATATGCGCGGGACAACAGCCTATTTGTATGGCTTCTTCGACTGGAACAAAAACGGCAAACTCGATGATCCGGGTGAAACGATTGTCGTAAACGTGCCCGATAATACCAACGGCAACGTGACCATGAACGTACCTGTGCCTGCCGGCGCAGTGGTCGGCATGAATCTCGGCGCCCGTTTCCGGATCTCTACCAACGACGACCTCGGCCCGACCGGCTGTGCCGAAGACGGCGAGGTGGAAGACTACTTCGTACAGGCAGTTGCCCGCGATTACGGCGACTTGCCCGATACATACGGCACCACCAGCGGCAACAACGGTCCTTCCCATATTGTAGATCCCAAACTCTTCCTCGGCGCTTGCGTCGATGCGGAAACCAACGGTATTCCGCAAGCCATGGCCGGCCTGATGACCGGCGGCGACGACAACACCGCTGGCACCACGACTTTCGGAACCTGCGCACCGGCAGGCGACGACGAAAACGGCATTATTTTCGAAAGCCCGCTCGTGCCGGGTACGCAGGCTTGTCTGCGCGTAACGGCAACAAACAATACCGGCGCTCCAGCAGTACTGCAAGCCTGGATCGACTACAACGGCAACGGCACGTTTGATGCCGGCGCACAACTGACGACCGGTGCATTTGCCCCGACCGGCGCTGTTATCCCCGTTGGCGGCCTCGCAGGCGTTCAACTTTGCTTCGACGTACCTGCCGGCGCTACTTTCCAGGGCGGCCAGGCCATGTCGCGCTTCCGTATCTCCACCACCGGCGGCCTGACGACTAACGGCGGCGCCGGCATCGGTGAAGTGTAAGACCATAAAATGCCCTTGGCCAAAGTGGGTACCCTGCTCTGGACCGACTACAACAACGACGGCCAGCAGAACGAACCGCTGAGCTCGGGTATCAACGGCACCACTGTACAACTCGTGTGGGCTGGCCCCGACGGCGAGTTCAGCACTGCCAACGACAACCGTACCTATACTGCCGCTACTGCAACCATGGGCGGCAACCCAGGCCAATACATGTTCTTTGGCCTCGTATCCGGTATGTACAAACTCAGCGTCCCGACGCCGCCGGCGGGTTCTATCCCCACGGTGACCGATTCGGGCTCCGATGTGACCGACTCCGACAACCCGAACGGCGTGATGGTGGTTGTTCCCAACCTGACCTCATCGTTCCTGCCCACCGGCGAAAACGGCATGGGTGATACGCCGGGTGGCACCAACGGCTTCCCCGACAACCAGGATAACCTGACTTTCGACTTCGGTTACGTAGGCTTCGACTACGGCGACTTACCCAATACCTACGGTACCACCCAAACCTCCGACGGCCCGCGCCACGTAGTGACGCCCAATCTCTACCTGGGTACCTGCGTGGATAACGAACCCGATGGACAACCCGAAGCTATGGCCGGCCTTATGACCGGCGGCGACGACGGCAACACCGGCGCAGGCGCCCAGGGTACCTGTACGCCAGCCGGCGACGACGAAAACGGTATTACGTTCGAAACGCCGATGATCCCCGGCTCCACAGCCTGCATCCGCGTAACGGCCAACAACAGCACGGGCGCCAATGCCAAACTCCAGGCATGGGTTGATTTCAACGGCAACGGCACGTTCGAAGCCGGTGAACAACTCACCAGCGGCGGTTTTGCCGGCGGCGGCTTCACCGTACCCAACGGCGGTGTCACCAATGCACAGGTATGCTTCAACGTGCCTTCCAACGCTACCTTCCAGGGTGGCCAGGCCATGATTCGTTTCCGTCTGTCGCCCAACGGCGGCCTGCACTCCGGAACGGCCCTGACCGACGTACCCCCGCTCGGTGAGGTGGAAGACTACAAAGTTACCCTCGCCAAAGTGGGCAACTACGTCTGGAAAGACACCAACAACAACGGTCAGCAAGACGAACCCAACACCAACGGTATCAACGGCGTGACGGTTCAACTGACCTGGCTGGGCCCGAACGGCACAGTCGGCGGCGGCGACGACGTGGTTTACACGACGACGACGGCCAATATGGGCATCAACGGTCAGTACATGTTTATCGGCCTGACGCCGGGCATGTACAAGATCAGCATCCCGACCCCGCCCACAGGATTTACCAATACCCTGCTCAACCAGGGCAGCGACGTGACCGATGCCGACGACCCGGCAGGCGTT
>JADZFP010000316.1 GCA_020849825.1 Saprospiraceae bacterium | reverse complement strand
ACGCAATCGTGAGCGTGGACAATCGCGGCACCGGCGCACGCGGGCGCGACTTCAAAAAATGCACCCAACTGCAACTCGGCAAACTCGAGACCGAAGACCAGATCGCCGCCGCCCGCTACCTGGGCGCCCTGCCCTTTGTCGATTCCAACCGGATCGGTATCTGGGGCTGGTCGTTTGGCGGCTACCTCAGCACTTCGTGCATCCTGAAAGGCAATGATGTGTTTAAAATGGCGATCGCCGTGGCGCCCGTGACCAACTGGAAATGGTACGACACCGCTTATACCGAGCGCTACATGCACACCACGCGCGACAATTCGGCCGGTTATGAAAACAATTCTCCGATCAATTTCTGCTCCCGGCTGCGCGGCGGCAATTACCTGCTTTGCCACGGCGTAGCCGACGACAACGTGCATTGGCAACACGCCGTGGAAATGACCAACGCGCTCGTTAAAGCCAACAAACAGTTCGACACCTACGCTTATCCCAACCGCAACCACGGTATCTACGGCGACAATGCCACCCGGCATTTGTTCACCAAACTGACAGACTTCGTACTTGAAAAACTTTGACCGACGGGCTTCACCAGGCGGCCGGGTTGTTTTTTGCCATCGCCACGGCTATTTCTGCCGCAAGGCGCGCATTGGAACAAACCAGTTCGATATTGGTCGCCAGGCTTTTGCCTCCGGTGATTTCTTCGATTTTGGCCAGTAAAAAAGGCGTAATGTCTTTGCCTTTTACGCCTTGCCGTTCGGCGTCGTCGAGGGCTTCGGCAATGGCGTTTCCGATCATTGTCGGGTCGGCTTCAAATGCCGGGGGCACCGGATTGGCCACCAGCACACCGCCGCGCAGGCCGGTTGCCCATTTGGCGCGCAGGAGTTGGGCGATCTCGTCGGCGGAATCGAGGCGGACATCCACGCCGAAGCCGCTTTCGCGGGTAAAGAAGGCGGGAAATTCGTCGGTTTGGTAACCGATCACCGGCACGCCCTGGGTTTCGAGGTATTCCAGGGTCAGCCCGATATCGAGGATGCTTTTCACGCCGGCGCACACCACGGCGACCGGTGTGTGGGCCAGTTCGGGCAAGTCGGCCGAAATATCCATAGTTGTTTCGGCGCCGCGATGTACGCCGCCGATACCGCCGGTGGCGAACACCCGGATGCCGGCCAGGTCGGCAATGATCATGGTGGAAGCCACCGTTGTAGCGCCGTGTTTGCCCTGGCTGAGCAGGTAGGGCAGGTCGCGGCGGCTGGCCTTGGGTATTTTAGGTCCCAGGCGCCCCAGCTGATCGATCTCCGCAGGGTTCAGTCCAGCCCTGAGTCGCCCCTCCCAAATAGCGCAGGTGGCTGGTACGGCGCCCGCGTCGCGCACAATTTTCTCAACCCGCAGGGCGGTTTCGACATTTTGCGGATAGGGCATGCCGTGGGAAATAATGGTGCTTTCGAGCGCCACGACCGGCCGGCTGTTGTCGAGCGCAACCCGAACTTCGGGGGCTATGGTGAGGTAAATATCCTGCATGGAAAAAATTTTCGGCAACAAAGGTTGTAAATTCAGAAGACACGGGAATATCTTTGCCCCGCTTTTGAAAAAAGGCGTTGCCTCATTAGCTCAGTCGGTTAGAGCGGCGGACTGTTAATCCGTAGGTCCAAGGTTCAAGTCCTTGATGAGGCGCTAAAAGCCACCGCGACAAACGGTGGCTTTTTTTATTCTTTGTCTATAAATTTTTGACTGAATAATACACGCCATGAGTCTCCTCACCGTCGGCACCGTCGCATTCGACGACATTGAAACCCCATCCGGTCGCGCAGAAAAGATCATCGGCGGCGCGGCTTTGTACACGTCCATCGCTGCGTCGTACTTCGTACGGCCGGTCAATCTCGTGTCGGTGATCGGCGACGACTACCCCGAGGAGACACTGGGGTATTTGAAAAAACGCGGAGTCAATCTCGACGGTTTGCAGGTACGCCCCGGCGAAAAATCCTTTTTCTGGGCCGGCAAATACTATCGCGACCTCAATACCCGCGATACGCTCGACACGCAGCTCAACGTACTGGCCACTTTCGATCCGGTACTGCCTCCTGCCTACCGTGAGGTGGATTACCTGATGCTGGGCAACCTGATGCCTCAGGTGCAAATGCGCGTGCTGACGCAATTGCGCCGCCGCCCGCGCCTGGTGGTGCTCGATACCATGAACTACTGGATGAACAGCGCCATGCCCGACCTGATGAAGGTGCTGAAAAAAGTGGACGTACTGACTATCAACGACGAAGAGGCGCGCCAGCTCTCGGGTGAGCACTCGCTGGTCAACGCCGCCAAAATCATCCATAAAATGGGGCCGAAATACCTGATCGTGAAAAAAGGCGAGCACGGGGCCCTGTTGTTCCAGGCCAACCTCATGTTTTACGCTCCGGCGCTGCCGCTTGCCGAAGTGACCGACCCCACCGGCGCAGGCGACACCTTTGCCGGCGGTTTTATCGGCTATCTGGCCAAAACCGGCGATCTCACATTCGACAACCTGAAACGCGCCGTGATTCACGGCTCGGCCATGGCTTCTTTCTGCGTTGAAAAATTCGGCCCCGAACGCATGATGGGCCTCACACCCGCCATGATCAACAAGCGGATCGCACAATTTGCCGAACTGGTGCGTTTTTGAGGATTCAAGCCTTAATTTTGCCCCATGTTCGACAATCTCTTTGGCAATATCCAGCAACAACAGGCTGAATTGCAACAAAAACTCTCCACCATCATTGTGGAAGCCGAAGCCGGCGACGGCGCTGTAACCGTGCAGGCCGGCGCCGACCAACACATCGAAAACATTCGGATCGACCCGTCCAAACTCGATCTGAACGACCGCGAACAGCTCGAAGATCTGATGCTCGTGGCCGTCAACCGCGCCCTCGAACTGGCCCGCGAAAAAGCGGCCGCTGAAACCGCCAAACTGCTGAAAGACATGCTTCCTTTTGGCGGATTCGGGGATTTACCCAAGCCCTGAACACTTTACAGCCCAGCCTCGCCGTTTACACCAATCAAAAAAAGACTACACGAATGCGCTTTCTACTCCTTATGCTGTTTGTCCTGGCTCAGCTGAGCGTCGGGGCACAGGATCTCCAGGATCAACTCGAGGCCTACTTTTCCTTCGACCAGTGCAAGGCTACCGACGATAGCGGCAACGGCTCCACCGGCCTGTTCAACGACAGTATCGCCTGTGTTTGCGGCGTAAGCGGCGGCCAGGCCCTCCGATTCGGCGGCCCCAACCTCCCGGGCTCTATCAGCTTCAACTCGGCAGCCCAGATCAATGAGGTTTTTACGACCAGCGACTTTACCGTCAGTTTTTATTTCCGGCCGCTCCCGATCGCTCAGGGCGAAAACGGCGCACAGGTCATCATGGCCAAACAAAGCAGCTGCAATACCGAACGCGCGTTCTGGGTGCGCTACACGCCTACGCCCAAACCCAAAATCTCCTCCGGAATCAGTCAGAACGACACCCTCCTGACCACCGTCTCGGCCGAACTCGACGACAGCCTTTGCTGGCAGCACGTGGTGCTCGTGCGCAGCGGCAATCGCTATTCGCTGTACCTGAACGGCGTCGAGCGCGACCGCAAAACCACACTGCTGCGCGTCGACCTGTCTTCGGGTGCGCCGTTTCAGATCAGCCAGCCGGTATGCCTGCTCGACCGGCCGTTCAAAGGCGACCTCGACGAACTGCGGGTGTACAACAAGGCCGTCGACAACGACCCGAATTACCCCGACTACGTCAGGGCCCTGTCGCTTCGACCCGACGAAATACTCAACAACGATACCCTGATTTATCTCGGCAATTCGTTCGATATCCGCACAACACCGTCCTGCGCCACCCAGTTCGAGTGGCTGCCAACCGACGGCGTCGCCGATATCACCGACCCCAATACGACGATCACCCCTACCCTGCCGACGACTTATTACCTGAAATATTACCACCAGGGCTGCGCCGCTTTCGACAGTATCCGGGTGCGTGTGATCGACCCCGACACGCTCGATTGCAGCCAGATTTTCATTCCCAACGCCTTTACCCCCAATTCCACCAAAAACACGAACGATATTTTCGGCCTCAGCAATCCTTACGCTGTGGATGAATTTATTTCTTTCGAAGTATTCGATCGCTGGGGTGGCCGGGTGTTCAACGCCGTCGACCAGTTCGATACCTGGGACGGCACGGTGAAAGGCCAGCCGGTCAATCCCGGCACCTTCCTTTTCCGATTGCGATACCGTTGTAACGGGGAGGAAAAAGTCCGATCCGGCAACCTGACCGTACTTAAATAGCCACCTGGGTCATACAAAGAATAAAGCCCGGCGCTCTTCCAGCGCCGGGCTTTTTCACTAAACCGTTTCTATTGTATGAAGCTATTATTGACCATCCAAACGTGTGCCAATTTGGAAAAGTTTTACCCGCCAAAGAATATTTTTTTGTTTTAACGGAATGATAACGCTTTGGGCCAGACCTTTTTGTCTTCCAGCCCGCTTGCCGTGGCTTGAACACTTTCCCGGCCGAACGGTTACGGTGGGCGAAAGCTGACCAAAGCAAAATATCCATCCTATGTTGTCTGACAAACTACTTGTTGTTTTCCTGTTTCTGCTTTTGATAACGGCCTGCGGCAATTCCGCCAGCCAGCACAGCGCCGCCGCCCTCGGCGCTGCCGAGCCCGATGGAATGGCTATTTTTCGCAAATACTGCATCGCCTGCCACGGGGCCGACGGCAAACTTGGTCTCAACGGCGCCAAAGACCTTACCCAAACCACCCTTACACTGGAAGAACGCATCAGCCTGGTCACCAAAGGCAAAAACATGATGACGCCTTTCGGTGAAATCCTGACCCAGGAGGAAATCCGGGCCGTGGCGGCGTATACGCAAACATTTAAATGATTGATTCGATTATTTCGATTGACTCGAATGATTCGATTGGACGCCACCAGCCCCTCCCTGTTATGGCGGGAAGCCTCTCGCGATCTGCGCTGAATTCCGTTTCATATTTATGCCTTTGAAACGGCCTTGATAAAATCGAAGGCCAGATAGATCACGCTGCAATTCATGGAAATCTGAAAGTCAATCAAAAACTATCTCCCTGGCCACACCCCTCCTTCGGCGGGGCCGGGGGAGGTCAATCGAAGCAATCGAAACCTTCGAAATATTCGAATCAATGAAAAAAGTTCTCGTCACCGGCGGTACCGGTTTTGTAGGGTCTTATTTGATCCGCCTGCTTGTTGAAAAAGGTTATCCCGTACGGGCCCTGCGCCGCCCCGAAAGCCCCATGGATCTGGTGCAAACAGTTGCCGGCCAGGTCGAATGGGCAGAGGCCGACGTAACCGATCTTGTCGCTTTGGAAGATGCATTCGACGGCATTACCCACGTGTGCCATTGCGCCGCCAATGTCTCTTTTCACCCGCGCGACTACCGCCGCATGATGCAGATCAATGTCGACGGCACAGCCAACATCGTCAACCTGTGTCTCGAACGCGGCGTACAAAAACTGGTGCACGTGAGCAGTATCGCTGCCATCGGACGTTCGAAAGAACGCCAGCACCTTGACGAAAAATCGCCCTGGACGCAGAGCAAGGCAACAAGCCAGTACGCCATCAGCAAGTACCAGAGCGAGCAGGAAGTATGGCGGGGCCATGCCGAGGGCCTCGACGTGGCGATCCTGAACCCGGCCATCATCCTGGGCAGCGGGTACTGGAACGTGGGCTCCGGGCGCTTCTTCCAGCAGGTGCAACAAGGCCTGAAATTCTGGCCCGTCGGCCGCTCGGGCTTCGTCGACGTGCGCGACGTGGCCCAATTCATGCTCCTGCTGCTGGAAAGCGACATCAACGGAGAACGGTTTATTTTGAATGCGCAGAACATCAGCTACCGCGCGTTTTTCCAGCAGGTTGCTGCCGCTATCGATGCCCGGCCGCCCATGATCAAGGTGACGCCCCTGCTCGCCGAAATTGCCTGGCGGGTCGAATGGCTGAAAGAAAAAATCCTGGGCGCCACGCCCGTCGTCACCCGCGACAGCGCGCGCAGCAGCGTAAGCCAGTTTTATTACGACAATGAAAAATCGCTGACCGTGCCGGGCTTTACCTACCGCCCGCTCGAAACCACCATCCGGGAGACCGGCGCTCAGTTTCTCGAATCAGTGCGCGAAGGCTCTACCTGGAAGGTGCTGCCCTTGTGACAGGAGGGGGTGTGGACAGTTTTTTAGACAGGATTTACAAGATTTACAGGATAATGAAGATTTGCGATGCGGCGCAGCCGCCCAATCCTGTTAATCTTGTACATCCTGTCTAAAAAAATCCTGTCCCAAATTCCCCTAAAAAACGCCCGTCCGCCCAATGTTCAATCCCGCCTGAACAAATAAAGCGCCACACCAGCCGCCACCGCTGCGCTGAGCCCGAATACCGCCGCCGGGCCCGCCCAAACCCAAATCAAACCGGCCATGCTGCTTGCCAACAGGGTCGCCACGCTCTGGAAAGCCGTATAGGTTCCTATGGCCGTCGCCGTGTCTTTTTTGTCCGAAATATTGCTGATCCAGGCCTTGGCCACCCCGTCGGTTGCGGCCGAATACAAGCCATAGCACCCGAACAAGGCCAAAAAAGCCCACCAGGCGCCGGCAAACGCCATTCCGGCATAGGTGACGGCAAACAAAACGAGTCCTGTCGCGAAGACCCGTCGCATGCCCAGGCGGTCGGCCAGCGCCCCCAGCGGATAAGAAGCGGCAGCAAACACCAGGTTGAAAAAAATATACGCCCCGATGACCTCGGCATCGCTGAACCCGGCCTCCTTGACTTTCAACAACAAAAACACGTCGGAACTATTGAACAGGGTAAACACCAGCAGCGCTGTCGCCAGCCGGCGGTATGCATCGGGACTGCGCTTCCAATAGTGGAAAAAATCCAGCCAGCCGGGCCGCGAAGAACCTTCCCGCCGGGCTTTCCGCCGCTCCCGGATGAGCAGGGTAACCAGCACCGCCAGCATACCCGGAAGGATGGCCCAGGCAAACAAGGTGGCATAATCCGATGGATGGCCTTGCAGGTACAACAGGGCCAGCAATGGCCCGAACACGGCCCCCAGCGTATCCATCGATCGGTGAAAACCGAACACCCGGCCTTTCGTTTCGGGCGTCGCCTCGTCGGAAAGCAGGGCGTCGCGGGCGGCTGTGCGCACGCCCTTGCCGAGTTTGTCGCCCGTGCGGGCCAGAAAAACCGCCGCCGGATGCACGAACCAGGCCAGCACGGGTTTCGATACAGCGCTCAGGGCATACCCTACCTGTACGAAGGGCCGCCGCCTGCCCGATACGTCGCTCCAGTTGCCGAAATAACCCTTGCTCAGTCCGGCCAGCGCCTCGGCGACACCTTCCAGGATACCGATAAAAGCGATGGAAAACCCGATGCTTTTGAGGTACACAGGCATGACGGGATACAGCATCTCGGAAGCCACGTCGTTGAACAGGCTGACGAGCGACAGCAGCCAGATGTTGCGGGTAAGAAAGGAGGCGCGGGCGGTTTTCATGCGGCCAAAGATGATTGCTTTGCCGCGTTTGTGCGCCGGGGCGGGTCAATATTTCATGGCAGGGCTTACCATTTTTCCACCCATTCCCGCATCCCTTTCCAGCCGCCGGGCGGCACGATACCTTCGGTTTCCAGCACTTCAAATTGCGTTAAAAGCGCCTGTTTGTAAGGTTTGCCTTTTTTGTCTGTTTGGCCTTTTAAATGCCCGTAGGCCTTTTGCGCCGCTTTTTTCTTTCCCTGAAGACACAAGGCATGGCCAAGCCGGGCGTAGGTATGATATTGTTCGGGGTCGGCTTCCAGGGCGCGGTTGGCGGCGGCTTCGGCCAGTTCGTACCGGCGCGCAAACAGGGCGACCCAGGCGAGGTTGTAATAATGGACCACGACGTTGCTGCGGATCGACGGGTCGATTTCCTTGAGTTTGTCGCAGGATTCGGCGGCGATACGGGTTGCCTCAGTAGCCGTCAGGTAGTCGTCGTACAAAAGCGCGGAGTCGCGTACCTGAATGAGGTTGGTGTGTGTCCTTCTCCATTCCTGAAACTCGTCCGTTTTCCCGGCCAGCACGGCTGCATTCCGCAGGTTAATAGATTCGTCGTAAAAATTCAGGGCCAGCGCGTACTTTTTATCCAGTTCGTATTGCACTGCCAGGTTGTTCAGAGAAAGCGCCAATCGGCTGTTGTATGCCTCGGGATTGCTCTTTGCCAGACTGCGCCAGAGGCTTAATTCGGTCAAAAACGCCTCCTCGGCTTCTTTTCGCCGGCCTTGCCCGTGGTAAAAAATACCCAAACCGGCGGCGCAATTAGCGGCGTTAACACGCGCAGATTCGGAACCTTTTTGTGCCTGATCGTTGTAAATGGCATACGCTTCCTGCAAGGCTTTTTCCGCGTCGTCGTTCTTGTTTTCGGCCAGATACACCTCGTGCAACTGGTACAATGCCGAAGCGACCTCGGGATCAAAAGTCGCGGGGTTCTGCACCGCAAACTGCCGGTATATCGCCAACGCCTCCAAATATGCCTTTTCTGCATCGGCAGGCCGGTTGGTCGATTCACCAACAACACCCAGGTTGTACGAAACGTTGGCGATCTTCACCTTTACCGTGCCGGGATGAGCTCCCTCGTACCGCCGGTATAAATCCAAAGCCGACGTAAAGGCGTTATCAGCCTGTTGCAAGCTGTCGAGCGCCAAATACACATTCCCCAAATTGAACAACGCATCGGCACAATCCGCATTGAACTGGTCGGGGTAATCGGTTGCCAGTTGCCGGAACAAAGCAATCGACTCGGTATAAGCGGTCAGGGCCTGGGGATATTTTTGGAGGTCGTTGCGGGCATTGCCGAGATTGAAAAGCGTGACGGCAAGATCGAGCCGGCGCTGGTCCGGATCGGTCACAGGCGCGGCGCGATAGGCGTCGAGGGCCTCCCGGTATGCTTTTTCCGCTTCCTGAAAGCGCTGTTGCTTGTAATACATCTCACCCATAGACGAAAGACTCTCAGCCAGGTAAAACAGCACGTCCTGATTGCCCTGCGCCGCCACAACCCGGTATTCCTCCACTGCCGTCAGATAAGCGGCCATGGCTTCGGCCGGTTGTTGATTTTGCTGATAAAAATTGCCCAGGTGGTAGGACAGACTGGCGTGGTTGGATAAAAAAGCGGGGTCTTCGCCGGCCAGCACAGCGTATAAGCTCCGCGACTCCTGATAGGCGCGTTCCGCTTCCGGCCGTTGCAATGCATGTTGCGAGAGGGCAAGGTAGTACAAGGTGTATGCTTGTCGAGCCTGATAGTCTTTCGGGTACGTCTGCGAGAGCTGACGATAAATGAGGAGCGTTTCGTCGAAGGCCTTTTCCGCGTCGTCCATACGGTCCGCGGCATAATACAGTTCGCCGAGGTTGATTAAAGATTCGGCTTCCAGGTAGCGGAAGGTTTCCGGGTTGTCGAGACTCAACCCGCGATAAAGTTGCAGGGCTTCCCGGTAAGATTTTTCCGAAGCTTCAATGTTCCCGCTGTTTTTATAAAATGCGCCCAGATTCATCAGGATAATTCCCTTGAAATCAGGTTTTTCGATGCGCTGAAATGCCGCGGTGTACAAGGCTTCCACCTCGTCGTATTGCCCTTGCGAATTCAAAAAATAGGCAAAACGCATCATGGGATCACCGTCGGAAGTATCCACGGCGATGGCTTTTCGGTAACAATCTTCGGCATTGGGCAAGTCGCCTTTAATGGCATAAAGACTTGCCTTGTCGATCCAGGCCCAGGTTGTCTGATAACCGTCGACGGAGTCGCGGCCCTCGGCGTTTTTCAGGGGCGTATTGATCCGTTGTTCTTCCAAAAGCGCAATAGCCGCATCGATCGAACCCTGTTCGTAAAGAGTCATGGCGTCCCGGCGCAGATCGGATACGTCGTCCAGATTGGTCGAAACAAGGTTGTCGTTGAAGTTACGGACGGCATTGAGCCGGGCGTAGTAAGCCGTTTCGAGTCGGGCAAGGGTGTCGGCATGGGTTATCGGGTCGGCTTGAAAACGGGCAATTTGATCCTGATAAACCTGCTTCAGGGGGGTTTCATGCCGTTCAGCAAGGTCGTTCAGCCGGCGTTCCATCTCGCCGGCGGGGCACATAATCACGTAGATCGTGTTGTCGGGATTCAGGTCGGAATGATACAGTGCAGTACCATTGACGGCCTCGTAGCCTGGTTTCTGTACCGATATCCGGGCAAAATCGCCGTTGCTTTTCGATTTGAATTCCAGTGTGTACCAACCGTTGGCGGCGGATAGGACGGGTTCGGCGCCCGGGGCGGATATTTCGACGTCGGCGAGCGGGGTTTTGCCGCTGTTCATCAGCAGTACCAATCCGGGTTGAACGATTTGTGCGCTGAGCAGCACGGGGAACAAAGCAGCCAGAAGCATCCCTGTTTTTTTCATAAAATTGGCTTTTTGATAAAAACATCCACCTGGGGTGAAATTTGTTACGGTCGTCGCGGCGGAAAAATCGTCAATATTCGATCCGTTCCAGAAACAGGCCGCTGGGCGGCGCCGTCAGCCGGGCCGGCTCCCGCGAAGGCTGGCGCAGGAAGTCTTTAACTTGTTCGGGCGACATTCGGCCACGCCCCGTTTCCACGAGCACGCCCACGATGCGGCGCACCATTTTCCAGAGAAAATGCGAGGCGCTGATTTCGATCAGCAGGCGGTCGCCCGATTCGCGGATATCGAGCCGGGTGAGGTCGACGCGGGGGTCCTGATCGGGGTCGTCGAGGTCGCCGAAGGAACTGAAATTATGAAAACCGACCAGCGCGGCGGCCGCGGCGCGCATGGCGCTAAGGTCGAGCGGGTCGCGCACCCACCACACGTATTTTTTGCCGAATGCATCGCGGCGGCGTGAGATTTGGTACACGTAGGTGCGCGAACGGGCGTCGTGGCGGGCGTGAAAACGCGGGTGGGCGTTTTCCACGGCGAGGATATTGATGTCGTGCGGCAGCGCGTCGTTGAGGCGCATGAGGATTTGCCGGGGGTCGAGATTGAGTTTGCCGGCATCGGGGCTGCGTCGTTCAAAGCCGACATTTTTCTGCCCGGCAGGTCTGACGCCCAGGGCGAGGTGTGCCACCTGTCCGCGGGCATGTACGCCGGCATCGGTGCGGCCTGCGCCGTAAAATTCGAGGTCGCGGGTGCCGAATACCTGTTCGGCGGCTTTGAGCAGCTCGCCCTGTACGGTGCGGTCTTCTTTTTGTATTTGCCAGCCGGCGTAGCGGCTGCCGTCATATTCGAGGGTAATTTTGTAGCGCAAGGAGAAGGGAAATGATGAATGATGAATGATAAATGATGGCAAAAGAAGGTGTCCAATGCGGAACAAAGGACGGGAAAAGACGCGAGTGGATGATTTTTAAAGAGATGTTGGTTTTTCAGGTCGTTTGGCGTACCTTTGCGCGCCCTTATGGGGTAAATATTTTTATTTCATCAAATTTTCTGATTTTCAACATGTTCGCAATTGTTTCCATTGCCGGTCAACAATTCAAAGTTGAGGAAGGTCAACAGATCTTCGTCCACCGGCTGGCAGCCAACGAGGGTGATTCAGTCACCTTCGACACCGTGCATCTTGTTGACAATGACGGTAAGGTTTCGATCGGCACGCCGAATCTGCAAGGCGCCAGTATCCGCGCCAGCGTCATTGGTCACGTAAAAGGCGACAAGGTGATTGTTTTCCACAAGAAACGTCGCAAAGGCTACCGCAAGAAAAACGGCCACCGCCAGTCTTTCACCAAAATCGAAATCAAAGGCATCTCGCTTTAAGTCGATTGACCGTTAACCATCCGTATTTCACCATCAGCAATCCAATACCATGGCACACAAAAAAGGTGTAGGTAGTACCGATAACGGCCGCGACAGTAAAAGTAAACGTCTCGGCGTCAAACTCTTCGGCGGCGAAAAAGCCATTGCCGGCAATATCCTCGTGCGTCAGCGCGGCACCAAATACCACCCCGGTCTCAATGTTTACATGGGCCGCGACCACACGCTTCATGCTGCCATCGACGGCACGGTAGTGTTCAAGCGCGCCCAGAACGACCGCGTATTTGTCAACATCATGCCTGTCGTGGTCGAAACGCCCGACACGCCGAAAAAACCCACGCGCCCCACGCCGCGCCCGGGCAAGGCCGAAGAAGCCACGCCCTCGCCGAAGCCCGTAGCAGAGGCCAAAAGCGCTCCGGCAGCCGAAGCTCCCGAGGCAGTAGCCGCAGTAGCCGAAACTGAAGCAGTCGAAGAAAAGGCCGCTAAAAAAGCACCCGCCGCCAAAAAGGAAAAAGGACCGAAACCCGACGACCTCAAAATCGTGGAAGGGGTTGGCCCGAAAATTGAAACCCTTTTGAAGGAGGGCGGAATCAATACCTGGGAAGATCTGGCCAATGCTCCGGTCGAGCGCCTCAAGGAAATCCTCGACGCAGCTGGTCCGCGTTATCAGATCCACGATCCGAGCAGCTGGCCCGCTCAGGCCAAATTCGCCGCTGCCGGCCAATGGGACGAACTGAAAGAATATCAGGAGATGCTCATCGGCGGCCGCGACGTGACCGAGTAAAAAGCACTTGCCGGAAACAAATCTTCTGCTTATCCTTGCCCTGTCAAAATTGGTTCGACAAAAGAAGTTTTTGTTTTCATAGCTTAATTTTTAGTTGTTGCCCCGGCTGTAATTAGTCGGGGTTTTTTTTTGCCATGTCCCGTTTACTCGCATTCAGCCTGGTCTTTCTCGGCGGCGGCATGGGCAGCATCGCCCGGTACGCCTTGTATTTGCTGTTGCGCCCCTGGCAACAACACTTCCCCTGGGCCACGCTGGCCGCCAATGGACTGGCCTGCCTGGCATTGGGCTTTGCACTGGGGCATGGCGACTGGTCCGAACAACGCCGGCTGCTGATTGCCACCGGTTTTTGCGGCGGATTCAGCACCTTTTCCACCTTTACCGCCGAAAGCTGGGGGCTTTGGCAAGCCGGTCAACACGTAGCCTTTTTCGGGAACGTATTTGGCAGTTTGGCGCTCTGCTTGCTTTGCCTACTTTTGGGCCTGAAACTCGCCGCCTAACCACTGCCATCTTATGGAACTCAACGATGCCATGCTCGACCGCCTGCGCCAACTGGAGGAGAAGTACTCCGCCATGGGACAGGACATGAATTCTTACCTCGACGGACTGCTCTACGCTGATTATCTCACGTATTGGGACTACATCCATCTGGATACCCTGCTGAGCCTGCAGAATCCGCGCACGCCCGTGCCCGACGAACGGATTTTTATCCTCTATCACCAAATCACCGAACTGTTTTTCCGGCTCTCGCTCGATGCCATCGAACAACTGGCTCAAGCCCAACCGGCGCCGGACGCTGAACTGTTCAAACGCCAGATCGTCCGCCTCAACCGTTATTTCGAAAACCTCATCAACTCCTTCGACATCATGGTCGACGGGATGGACCGCGACGAATTCCTGCGCTTTCGCATGAGCCTGCTGCCCGCCAGCGGTTTCCAGAGCGTGCAATATCGCATGATCGAAATCGCCAGCACCGACCTGCGCCAACTGGTACATACCTCCAAACGCGAACTCACCGCCGACGTCGACGACGTGCGCCTGCTGAATGCCGTGCTATACTGGAAATCGGGCGCCACCGAACTGGCCTCGGGTAAAAAAACCCTCACCCTGCGGCAATTCGAAGCCAAATATGCCGAAGAACTGGTGCGTTTTTCCCAGAACTTCCAAAACTGCAACCTGCGCCAACTCTACCTGAAACTGCCGCAGGACGCCCAAAACGACGCCGAATTGCGCGAATTGCTCCGTGAATACGACATCAACGTCAACGTGCGCTGGGCCCTCTCTCACTACCGCTCGGCCGTACGCTACCTCGACGCCAAACCCAAGGAGATTGAAGCCACCGGCGGCACCAACTGGCAAAAATACCTGCCGCCCCGGTTCCAGCGCGTCGTCTTCTTTCCCGAACTCTGGACGGAAGACGAAATGGAAAACTGGGGCAAGTTCCTCCAGAAATCCGCCTGAGGCTTTCTGGAAACCTTCCTTTTTCACCTTCATAACTTCCTGTTCCCATGCTGCGCAACTTACTGCTCGCTCTGTTTGCCACCCTTATTTTCACGGCAAACAACTTCGCCCAAACCAAACCGGCAGCCGACTCGCTGATCGTGGAAGGTATCCGCCTGCACGACGCCGGACAGTATCAGCAAGCCCTGAAAAAATTCGACCAGGCCCTCGATATTGATAAAAACAACGGCTACGCCTTGTTTGAAAAAGCCAATACCTACTACACCCTCAAAGACACCAAAAAGGCGCTTAAATACCTGGATATTATTATTGACAAAAAAATCCAGGAGAGTTACTCCGACGCCTGCTACCTCAAAGGCAACCTCCTCGACGAACAGGGGAAATCCGAAGAGGCCATCGCTACCTACCGCATGGGCATCAAAAACGGCAAACCCCACCCCATGCTGCACTTCAACCTGGGCATCACGCTCATGGGGCAAAAAAAGTACGACGAGGCGGAAAAAGAATACATCGAAACCCTCAAACTCCGGCCGTTCCACGCCAGCAGCCACTATTATCTGGGTATGATCGAGGCGGAAAAAGGGCTGAAGGTGAAAGCGATTCTCCCGCTCTATTTCTTCCTCACCATCGAAACCGAAGGCGAACGAACCGGCAAGGCCTGGGGAACCATTCAACGCACCTTAAAAGCGGGTTACGAGGAAAAAGATGCACGTACCGTCAACATCAACCTGGACCCCGACGCCCTGAACGACGATTTTAAAAGCGGTGAAATGATCCTCTCGCTCGCCCCGGTTATGTTTAAAACCTTGCGCGACCAACTCCGCGACTCGCTCAACGTCGAAATCCCGGAACCCACCGCAACCGAAAACCTGGTCCAAACCAACGAAAAATTGTTTCAGATGCTGGGCGAAGACAAAGACCGGCCTACAAGCGATAATTTCTGGTGGGACTTTTACGGCGCCTACTTTATTCAACTCCACAAAGACGGCCATACCGCCACCGCATCGCAGTACATCGCCTGGTCGGGTGGCGAATCCGATGCCGGCAAATGGCTGGAGAGGCACGAAACCGAGATCAATGCCTTTGCTAAATGGTATGACAATTACTGGGAGCAACGCAAATAATACAACACCTTGATCCCATACAGTAACATGAAGCGACAAGCCTTTGCCCTGCTT
>JADZFP010000315.1 GCA_020849825.1 Saprospiraceae bacterium | reverse complement strand
ATAGTCGCGCAGCCAGGAGGACAGCGTAATATGCCAGCGGCGCCAAAAATCGGAGAAACCGACGGCGCCGTAGGGCCAGTGAAAATTTTCGGGCAAGGCAAATCCCAAACACAAGGCGATTCCAATGGCCGCCATGGAATACCCGGCAAAGTCGCAGAATATTTGTCCCGTAAAAGCCAGTACGCCCAACCAGGCGTCCAGCCCGTAGAGGGCTTGCTCTGCACCGAAGACCATTTCGGATGTTTTGGACAACAACGTGTCGGCGACAACCATTTTTTGGAAAAGCCCCAGCGTTAGCAAGCCAAGCCCCCACATCAATTGTTGCCGGTTGGCCTGTTTGGGTTGATCGAACTGCGGCACCAACTCGGTCGGGCGCACGATCGGCCCGGCGACCAGTTGCGGAAAAAAAGTAACGAACAAGGCAAAATTGAGGAAGGAATCGGCCGGTTTGGCGCGGCGCAAGTACACGTCCAGCGTGTACGCCATCGTCTGAAAGGTATAAAACGAAATACCGACCGGCAGAATAATATCCGGCGCTGCCGGCTGATAATCGATACCGGCGTTGTGCATCAGCATGGTGAAATTGTCCAGCAGGAATTTACCGTATTTGAAATAGCCGAGCAAACCGAGATTGGCCACCACACTCACCAGCAGGAACAGTCGACGGCGGCTTTTCTCCTCCGTTTGGGCAATTTTTTTTGCCATAAACCAGTCGATAACGGTAGACAGCCACAGCAAGGCAACAAACGGCGGATTCCAGGCCGCATAAAAGAAATAACTGGCCAGCAGCAGGTTAATCTTTTTTACACGCCAGGGTAAAGGCGCGTAACAGGGCCAATAGCACTGCAAAAAAGAAAAAGAATGACAGAGAGTTAAAGAGCATGTTTTTTCATTCAGTTGAACAGGCGGGCAAGGTATTGAATGTTTTTACTTGTAAATTGAATTTTTTGATAAAACAGTTGTGTGGTTATCTTTCCGTCAAAATCCAATAATTTGCTTTTTGACCGGTTCTAATCACACGCTTCAAAGTTTATCTGTTTCCTTCCTGATCCATGAACACACTACACGGACTCACCGATAATGAAGTCGCCGCCAGTCGTACCCGGCACGGTGCCAACACACTTTATTTCCGCCCCAAGCGGCAGTTTTGGAAAATGCTCCTGGAAGTAGCCAAAGAGCCCATGTTTCTCCTGCTTGTTCTGGCTTGCGCCTTGTATTTCGCGCTCGGTGATACCATGGAAGCCTGGCTTATGGCAGGGTCGATCCTGTTCGTAGTTGCCATCGAGATTGTACAGGAATACCGGAGCGAAAAGGCTTTGGCAGCATTACGACTGTACGCCCAACCCAAAGTGCGGGTACGACGAAACGGGAAAGAATTGACGATCCCCGCCGAGGATGTGGTGGTAGACGACCTGATCGTTTTTGCCGAGGGCGAGCGCTTGTCTGCCGATGGCGTTGTGGTACAACAAAACGATCTGACCATCGACGAAGCCGTTCTTACCGGCGAATCGTTCCCCGCCGACAAAACCATTGACGAGGGACGAAACAGGGTATTTCAGGGTACGGTGGTTGCCTCCGGCCTGGGTATTGCCCGGGTACAGGCGGTGGGCGTTAAAACGGAATTTGGCAAACTGGGCAAGTCAATCGAGTCTATCGAATCTGAACCGACGCCCCTGCAACGGCAGATCGACCGCTTCGTCAGGCAAATGATGCTGGCCGGTTTGCTGGCGTTTCTGATTGTTTTCGGCATAAACTATTACTACGAAAAGGCTGTCATCGCTGCCCTGCTCTTTTCACTGGCTTTTGCCCTGGCGCTCATCCCTTCTGAAATTCCGGTAGCTTTCGCCTCCTTTATGGCACTGGGCGCCTACCGGATGACGAAGCAAAAAATTTTAGTCAAACAACCTAAAACCGTGGAAAGCCTCGGATCGGCCACCGTGATTTGTCTGGATAAAACCGGTACCATCACTGAGAACCAGATGTCCGTGGCTGAAGTCGCCGATTTTAGCGGACAAAACCGCTGCCTCGAATACGGCATGTGGGCCAGTGAGCCGAAACCTTTCGATGCGATGGAAAAAGCCATTCATGCGAAATATGCCGCGGAGGCCAAACCGGACCGGCGGCCCGATTTTTACATGATCCACGAATATCCGCTCGGCGGGGCGCCCCCCATGATGACCCACTTGTATGAAAACAAGGCCGGCGAGCGGATCATTGCCTGCAAGGGCGCGGTGGAACGCCTGCTGATGGTTTGTAATGATTTGACCGATGAAATACGCACGAACGTGCTGAAAAAAACGCACGAACTGGCCTCTATGGGCTACCGCGTGCTGGGCGTAGCCGGCGCCGAATGGCCGGGCAATGATTTCCCCGCCGACCAGGACCGGTTCGCCTGGCAATTCGAGGGCTTGATTGCTCTGTTCGATCCGCCCAAGAAAAATATTCAACGCGTTTTCCAACACTTCTATGATGCCGGAATCCAGGTGAAAATGATTACCGGCGACTACCCGTAAACGGCGTTGAATATCGCCCGCCAAAGCGGATTAAAATACAATGGAAAACTACTCATCGGAGATGCCGTCATGGCTATGAATGACGCGGAATTACAACAAGCCGTGGGAACGACCGAAATCTTTGCCCGAATGTTT
>JADZFP010000314.1 GCA_020849825.1 Saprospiraceae bacterium | reverse complement strand
AGTCTCCGCCCTCTTCTTTGATTTGCCCGATTTTGACCAGGGCATCACACCAGGCTTGTTGAGCAGCATTGACTTCATCATAGGTGATCACATCCTGTGCGCCTTCTTCGACGTACACCAAACCCAGTTCATCGATGACCTTCTGAACCTTTTCATTGGTTTGATTCACAGCATTTTTGGCTTCGTCTTTTACCGATTGAGTGGTCTGGTTGCAAGCTGTAATGACAAAAGAGGCAACCAGGATTGCCAGAACAAATTTCATCTTGATCATAGTCTGTTGGTTGAGTTATTTGCCTACTTGTTAAAAAACGGCGTTCGGCTTGTCCGTTTCGATTCAACAAGTTTAGCATACCCCGGTTTACAGCCTGCCCGCCGGTTTGGGCGCCACCAGCCGCTCTTCTATGGGGCACAGTGTCTGTTTTTTTTAAAAAAATGCGCAAAAAAGCGGACAAATTCAAGGCGTCGGGCGGCTTGGTCAAATTACCATGACAGTAGGTTTTTGTGCCAATTTGCACTAAAATGGCATATTTAGCCATTAATATCATTTTTTTCGCCTTTGGTTTAGCACTGACTGCGCCCCTCATTCTGTCTCTTTGAATTCACCCAACCGCTATGCAAAGACGCATTTTTATCAAAAAAACGGTCAAAGGCGCGGGAGTCATTCTGCTCGCGCCCCAGGTACTGACCGCCTGTAAAGAAGAAAAGGACCCCATCGGCAAATCGGTCATCGTCGTTGGCGCGGGTATTTCCGGCCTGGCTGCCGCCCGCAAACTGAAAAACGAAGGTTTCAGCGTCACGGTACTCGAAGCCCAGGATCGTGTCGGCGGCCGCTTGCGCAGCAACCGCTCGCTGGGCATCGCCTTCGACGAAGGGGCGAGCTGGATTCACGGCATCAACGGCAATCCGATCACAGCCCTGGCGCAACAGGCGGGCATGGATACCGTCCCTTCCAACGACGACGACTACGTTGCTTATGACCTGGGCGGCATGGAAATCAGCGATTCCGTATTCAGCGATACGGAGAACGAGTTTTACAACATTCTCGAAACCCTGATGAATCAGGGCAACGCCGCGAAAAGTTTTGAAACCGTCTTTTTCGAACAATACCCGCAGTACGCCGACAACCGACTGTGGCGCTTCTTCCTGTCGACCTACGTCACTTTCGATCTGGGCGACCTGGATCAGGTGTCTTCTCTGCTCTACGACGAGGGCGAGGAATTCGGCGGCATCGAAAAAATCGCTGCCAACGGCTACGATACCATCCCCGTTTTTCTGGCCAACGGACTGGACGTGCAACTCAACCAGCGGGTCACAAACGTCGATTACGCGGGCAACAAGGTACGGGTAACCCACAACGGCACGGTGAGCGAAGCCGATTACGCCATCGTCACCGTGCCGCTGGGCGTATTGAAAAACAACAGCATCCAGTTTACACCCGCCCTGCCGGCCGCCAAACAAACGGCTATTGAAAAAATCGGCATGAGCTGCGTCAACAAATTTCTGTTGACATGGGACACGGCATTCTGGGACGACGTGCTGTTTCTGATCTACACGCCCGAGGCACGCGACAAGTTCAATTATTTCCTCAACGTCAAAAAAATCCACCCCTCGGTCAATGCCCTGATGACTTTCGCCTATGCCGACTACGGCCGGCTGACCGAAACCATGAGCGACGCGCAGGTGATTGGCGAGATCATGGGGCATTTGCGCGATATTTACGGCAACAACATACCCGAGCCGACCCAACTGCTCCGCACCAAATGGGCCACAAACGAGAATGCGTTCGGCGCCTACTCCTTTACGGCCACAGGCACGGAAATGCGCCACTTTGAAGACCTGGCCGAAACAGTGAACGACAAACTCTTTTTCGCCGGCGAACACACCGAGGTGGATTATTTTTCCACGGCGCACGGGGCCTATTTGAGCGGCATTCGGGAGGCGGATAAAATCATTGATTTACAATAAAATGAAGGGACTTTTTGCTTTGATATTGATCTTGTCCTTCACTGGATGCCAGTCCGGGAAAGATAAACGCACAGCAAATATGAATGAAAAACTCATATTGGAATTCCATCCCGCCTTCGCAGCATCGTCGGTTTTCGATATCGATATGAACGACACTGCACCCGTTATGAATGTCAATACTTTCAGGCTTCAATATGCTACCCCATTCGATTACAAAATCATTTCTTCCGATTCATTTTACATAAAAATAAGTCCTGACAATTACCGCCAGTTCAAAGCAGCAATCGACCAGGTTGACTTTATCCACTATAAAAATAAAGAAGACAGGATGATCATAGACGGGATAGGGGGTAAAATTACCCGGATAGATGCGCGCTCTGATACGACAATAATAACATTACAAAGCCCGGAAAGAGAAGCCTTCATCACTGAGTACCAAATTCTGGATGCCTTTTTCCGGTTAGTGGAAAGCGAATTGACCGGTATCGAACAAATTGAATACCTGGAAACACTCAAATGTTATTTTGATTACGGACTGCCGATCAAACAAACCGGCAACAATCCTTTGGAATACCGTTTATGGGGCCCTTTGACGAGTAATGAAAAGAAGGACTTGAATGATTTCTTACAAAACCTGCCCGACAGGCAGCCGGTCATTTTCGATTGCACCAATTTTCCCGGCATGGGCACGATGTATTATGAACTGTTCAGAAAAACAAACACGGAAAAAGACATTTATTACCTCATAAAAGAGAACAGCGAACAGGAAGACCTGACCCAAATCGGCAATTGCCGGATATTCCGCTCGCGCAACGATCTCATCACTGCAATCAAACAACAGTAAACATGCTCAGAAACTACCCGCTCATTCTCGTCGCCGCCCTGCTGTTTTCTTTCGCCTCCCAGAGTCGCGGCCAGGGCTGCAGCGACGCCGGCTTTTGCACGCTCAACAGTTTCAAACCCGATGCCGGCACGCCCGCCGCGGCCAACCAGATCAAAATCGGCGGCTCTTTCGGCGGCGCCGACAATGCGATCTCAGTCGTGGGTGGTTACCTGGAATACAACCGTCAGTTCGGCGACAAATTCGGCCTCGATGCCAAACTGACCGCCCTGGGCCAGAGCGGCAACGATATTTCGGCTTTCGGGCTGTCCGACCTTTACCTGAATGCCAATTTGAGTCCCCGCGCCGGCCTGCACTTCACCCTGGGCGCCAAAATTCCGCTGGCCGACGGCAACGCTGCAAACGACAATCTGCCCCTGCCCATGGATTATCAGGCGAGCCTGGGCACCTTCGACCTGATCGTCGGCGCAGGTTACGATCTGGGCAAACTGCAACTCGTCGTGGCCCTGCAACAACCGCTGACGCAGAACAAAAACACATTTTTTGCCGAAGACTACCCCGCCGGTTCTCCGCTGCGCGACATTCAGACGACCAACAAGTTCCAGCGCAGCGGCGACGTGCTGCTCCGGGTGTCGTACCCCTTTCAACTGGGTCAAAAACTGACGCTGACGCCCAGTCTGCTGCCGATTTACCATTTGGCGAACGACAAGTTTACCGACAAACAGGGCAACGAAATCGAGATCGACGGCTCGCAGGGCCTGACCTTCAACGGCAACCTGTATTTCGACTACGCCATCAGCGCAAGCAGCGCCCTGCAACTCAACGCGGGCTTGCCTTTCGTGGTCCGCGACGCCCGCCCCGATGGCCTGACCCGCAGTTTTGTCGCCAATCTCGAATATCGTTTCAAATTCTAAGCCGGGACAACCATGCGCTTTTTACACAAAATTTTCCTGCTCGGCGCCCTGTTCGGCCTACAGTCGCTTTACGCCCAAAACACGCCGTTCAACCGGGGCGTCAACCTCACGGGCTGGTTTCAGGTCAACAGCGCGCAGCAAATCCAGTTTTCCAAATACACCAAACAGGATTTTGAAAACATCCAGAGCCTCGGCTGCGACGTGGTGCGGCTGCCCATCAACCTGCATTACATGACCAACGGCGCGCCCGACTACACGCTCGATCCGCTTTTCCTCAATTTTCTCGACCAGGCCGTCGACTGGGCCGAAGAACTGGGGATGCATCTCATCCTCGACAACCACACCTTCGACCCCGCCGCCGATACCGACCCGGCCGTTGGGTCTATCCTCGAAAAAGTGTGGCTGCAAATGGCCCAGCATTACCAAAACCGCTCCGGGCTGATCTATTACGAAATCCTCAACGAGCCACACGGCATCTCCGACGCGCTCTGGAACGCCATCCAGCAGGACGTGGTCGAGACCATCCGAACGGTCGACGATACGCACTGGATCATCGTCGGCGGAGCCGGCTGGAACAGTTACTGGAACCTCGACGACATGCCGGTGTACGACGACGACAAACTGATCTACACGTTTCACTTCTACGATCCCTTTCTGTTCACGCACCAGGGCGCCAGCTGGGTGACGCCTTCGATGGTCCCGCTGGCCGGCATGCCTTTCCCCTACAATGCCGCCGACATGCCCGCGCTGCCGCCCGCGCTGGCCGGCACCTGGGTGGGCGACGCGTACGGCAACTACGACTTCGACGGCACGGTGGCCCGGGTGCAACAACTGCTCGACATCGCCATCCAGTTCAGAGACCAGCGGCAGGTGCCCATTTACTGCGGCGAACTGGGTGTATTGAAAGACAACAGCGACAACGACGACCGCGTCTTCTGGTACCAGGTGGTGCGGCAATACCTCGAAGATAATGACGTGGCCTGGACCAGCTGGGATTACCACGGCGGATTCGGGCTGTTCGAAACCGGTAGCAGCGGCCTGTTCGAACACGACCTGAACGTGCCGCTGCTCGAAGCGCTGGGTTTCAATGTGCCGCCGCAAACGCCGTTTGTACTCACGCCCGACAGCACGGGATTCCCCATTTATACCGATTTTATCGGCCCCAAAATAGCCGAATCGAGTTACAGCAGCGGTTCGCTTCAATTCTATTCGCAGGCCCAGCCCAACAATGGCGACTATTGTATTCAATGGTCCGGCGCCGCACAATACAACGCCATCGGATTCGATTTCCGGCCCGACAAAGACCTGAGCTACCTGCTTGGCGAAGGGTATGCCCTCGATTTTCTGGTGAGAAGCAACGCGCCTGGTCTCAGTTTCGACATGCGCTTCGTCGACTCCGATACCGACGATCCGGCCGACCATCCCTGGCGTATGCGGGTTACCATCGATGAGAGTTACGGGCCCTGGGACGGCCATTGGCGCCACGTCCATATTCCGCTGAGCGACTTTGCCGAACACGGCGCCTGGGAAGCCGGCAGTTGGTACAATCTGCAAGGCGATTTCGACTGGACGGCCGTGGACCGCTTCGAAATCGTCACCGAACATTCGGCCTTGTCGGGGGGCGGTTTGTGGTTCGACAACATCCAGGTCACCAACCTCGACACTGCGCAGGTGTACGAAACAGGTGTTTTGGTCGCCACAACACGGCCTTTTGAAACACCGGAAGTATCTGTTTTCCCTAATCCGGTCGGTGATTTTTTAAGGATAAAAACCGACTGGCCGGCTGACATCGACTGGCAATTGATCGATCTCAACGGCAGGGTGATCCGGCAGGGCGTCGTCCGGCAAAGCGCCGTGATCGACCTCGGCGGCCTGGCTGCCGGCCAGTATGTATTCCGCTGGACGGACAGGAAGCAATCTTTCGGGGTGGAAAAACTGGTGAAATACTGACGTTATGTTAAAAACGCTGCTCTACTGCTGGCCCTTGCTGGCCGTACTGCTGTTGTCCAACAGCCCGACACAAATATCTCTCGAAACAGCAGCCCCCGACCTGTTGGCGCGCTATGGCCAATACATTTTTGCGCGGGAAGATTGCAAACATTGCCATACGCTGTACGTAGACAAGGCCGATGCCGATCTGGTTAGTCTGGACGGGCTCGGCGGGAAATATCCCCTCAGTTGGTTCTACTACTACCTGGACGACCCGCGGTCCTTGTCGCCCTATTCCAATATGCCTTCATTTCCGCATTTACACGTCGATACGCTTCGTCGGCAGACACTGGAGCAAATTTTCCGGGAAAACAATCCGGACGAACTGGCCCGTCTGAATGCCTCCTGGTCGGAATTGCTGCGACAGGCCGACACGTTGAAGGCACAGTTGGAAAGTGAGGGCGCATTCGCCAAAAACGGCACCGAGGTATTGGCGCTGATCGCTTATTTGCGGCAAATACCATCCAGTCCGGCAAAAATTGTACAGGACAGCATAGACTACCAGCAGTTTCTGTTGCAGAAAAAAGAATGGCAAATACAGTGGGAGTATGAATTCAAGGATCCGAACAGCGTCTTGCGCAAGACGGCCCAAAACAAAAAACAGGCAAAACAGGGCGGCCAGTTATTCAGGAGCAACTGCCGGGCCTGCCACGGCGAAAACGGCGGCGGCGGCGTTGGCCCCAACCTGACCGATGCCTACTGGTTGCATGGAGGCAAAACGGAAAACATCGCACAAACGATCGCAATGGGCGTACCCGAAAAAGGCATGATCTCCTGGCAAGCCATGCTGACGCCGACCGAAGTGGGGCAACTGGTGGCGTATATCCATTCTATACAAGGAACGAAACCGAAGGATGCGAAAGAGCCGCAGGGAAGGCTTGTTAATGATGAATGATAAATGATGAATTAATTTCTAATTATAAACCTTTATGCTGACTGCCATTCATCCCAAGCTGCCCATGCGCGACAAAGCCGCCACGCGGGATTTTTACATTCGACAACTCGGGTTTCAGGAATTCAGGAACGCCGACTTCGAGGGTTACCTGATGGTGCAGAAAGACGGGATTCAAATCCATTTTTTTGAATTCAAGGGGCTTGATCCCTTACAAAATTACGGCCAGGTGTATATCCGGACGGATGCCATCGACAACATCTACGAAGAAGCGATGCGCCAGAAACTTAATATTCCCGCTCTGGGCCACCTGCAATCGAAACCCTGGGGGCAAAAGGAGTTTTCGCTGCTCGACCCGGATCATAATTTGCTGACGTTTGGGCAGGAGGAGTAACGATCACTTGGTTCCATACCGGCTCAAGACCCGCAATGCCCGCAGAGTATTCCAACGGCTCGGCTGTCCCGGTTTTTCCATGTCAAAATGCACTTGCCCGGGGTGCCTGGCCTGCAAGGGCCATTTGCCGTCGGTCCTGCGTTTTTCGTGAATAAGTTGTATCGCATCGTCCATTCTGGGATCGTAAGCGACACCGGCCGATTGAAAATAGTCCAGCGCCCTGAGAACATCGTACCGCCAGCGGCAGGGATAGGATAACATGGTCATTTTCGGGTCGATCACAGCGCCGGTTTTATCGGATTTATACAACCGGTGCATGAGTATGAATTCCCGGGCGCTCGTAGCCGCATCGAGTAATTCCGGCAGGCGGTAGGCGTAACCGTTGCGATGATATTCGAGTATACCTTCCGCCACCGACAGGGTCGAGTGAAGCGAGCTGTGCACGCAACCTTGCCGGTTGGAACGGCAATTAAATCCGCCGTCGGCGACCCGCTGACTGAGCAGGAAGTCGACTATTGAAACCAGTTTTTCTTCCTCCGCTTTGAAATAGGAAGCAAAGTTCAAGAACATTCCATTGACGCAAACATCGCTTTGCCGGGTAGAGCCAATGGGCAGAATGCCGCCGTCGGGGCCTTTTTCAGTCGTCAAAACGCGCATGATCGTCTCCTGAATGAGGGGCACTTCCGGTTCAATGTTCAGGTTTTTAAGGTCAAGCAAGGTGTAGTGGGTCGAAATCCATTTGGGTTGGTAGTATTTCTGTCCCCAATGCCCGTTGGCGTTCCTTTTTTCCAAAAAAGCCTTGCCCCAGCCTTCGTTTTTTATGCGTTGCTGCAAATCAGGTTTTAATTCGCCGCAAAGGTCGCGGAAAGCCTGAAACCGGATGGCGACATCGCCCTCCAGCAACCAGTCAAAAACAGCGCGCTCTATCATCTGACGTATTTTTATT
This sequence comes from Saprospiraceae bacterium, assembly GCA_020849825.1. Classification (GTDB taxonomy): domain Bacteria; phylum Bacteroidota; class Bacteroidia; order Chitinophagales; family Saprospiraceae; genus M3007. The sequence goes on along the minus strand of JADZFP010000314.1, from coordinate 508 downwards.
CAGCGAATATCCATTGTCAGCAGATCGTACAATATGACATGGGACATACCCTGCGTTGATTTTCAACCCTGCCCTCACTGCCGCACTTCCAGCGCCATTGCCGCCGACATCAGGGCAAAAGACTTCCATTTGTTGCGGCTGCCGTATTTGTAAAAATGTTTGCTGCCGGCTACCGGCATACCGATCGGCAGGCTCAACACCGTGCCGCCGCGGCTGCCGTAAATCCATTCCACCCCGATAGCGATCGGCTCATCTAACCGCAGGTCGTATGGCGCCAGATCGACCGCCACCCAGCCTTTGCTTTTCCCGACGACCGTCACGATAATATTGTCGGTCAACAGATTATCGCCCGGCTCTCCTCTTTTCAGGTCGTAGATATTGATCCGGAAACGCGCCGTGTCGAAATTGTTATCTGCAATATAAAAGCTGAATTTTTCGAGCTGCGACGCTTTGCGGATTTTGAAACGCCGCCCGAGTTCGGAGCCCAGGTTTTGATTGATCTTGCCTT
>JADZFP010000313.1 GCA_020849825.1 Saprospiraceae bacterium | reverse complement strand
GATGCCTTGTCATTTCGCGATATCGTGCTGCTGCTGCGCGGTCATTTCGCCGAATACCGGCGGCGCTGGCTTTGGGTGCTGGGTACTGGTATGGTTGCCGGGATATTGCTGGGCTTGTACGCCTGGCTTAGTCCGCCAAAGTATACCGGTTCGCTCACATACATGCTGAACGACAATCAGGCGGGGCGCGGAAGCAGTTTTTTGTCGCAGTTTTCGAGCCTGTTGGGCGTTTCTGCGCCAGGCGGGCAAACGTATGCCCAACTGACGGAGATTTCGCGGTCTTTTTCACTCGTTTCCTCCGTTTTACTCCAAAAACACTCGATTGGCGGACAGGACGATTATCTGGCAAATCACCTGATCAGGGCTGAAAACCTGCACGAAACTTTGTGGGCGCCCTCATCCAAAGACGAGGAACGAGGATTTACACTGAGCGATTTTTACTTCTCCCGCGCGACTATCGACTCCTTCACGCGGCAGGAACAGGTTGCGATTAAAAGTCTGTACAATGCATTGCTGGGACTGCCCGCCGGCAGAGAACAACTGCTCGTTTGCGATTACAACGACGATACCGGGATTATGACCCTGACGTTTAAGTCGCAAAAGGAGCCTTTGGCTGCGCTTTTCCCGCTTGCCCTGTTCGAGACGCTTCGGGAATCCTACCTTCGGACCAGCACTGAAATGCAGTCTCGCACACTGGATTTGGTCACCCAAAAAACCGATTCGCTTCGGCGGGTACTTGAAGGCCGGGAGCGTTCGCTGGCCCGTTTTCAGGATCAGGACAACGCGCTGCTTTTCCAGGAAGATCGCCTGCCCGGGGTACGTTATGAGCGCGACCGGCAAATGCTCGGCCTGATGTATGGCGAGGCGGTCAAAAACCGGGAGATCGCCGATTTTGCGCTTCAAAACGCTATTCCTGCCCTGCAGATCATCGATAAACCATATTCACCCTTGTCGGCCAGTCGAAAAAATCCAATACTTTTTGCCGTTTTGGGCAGCGTTTTGGGTGGTTTTCTGGTTTGTTTATATCTGTCGTTCCGTTTGTTGTGGCGAGAAGCCATGGCGCCGGCCACGACCTGAACACTGATTAGAAGAGACAAGAACTGATGGAAAAAACGGTAGAATTACCCACTGTGAAAAAGAAAATCGTCCCCGACATGACCCCGGGCATGTATGAAGCCCTGCTTCGGAAAGAAAAAACGATTGCCGTGATCGGTTTGGGGTACGTTGGACTGCCGCTTGCACTCGAATTTGCCGGCAGCATGCAGGTGCTGGGCTTCGACGTCAAACAGTCGCGTGTAGACGAGCTCAATCGACAGTATGATTCGGCCCGGCAGGTGAGCGAAGAACATTTTCAGCAAAAAGACATTCGATTCACCGCCGATCCCGCCGCCTTGCAAAACGCGCATTTCTACATCATTGCGGTTCCCACAGCTGTCGACGACCACAAAGTGCCCGACTTGCGGCCGCTATACAACGCTTCGGAAACCATTGCACGTTACCTGAAACCTGGCGACTATGTGGTTTTTGAAAGCACTACTTATCCCGGATGTACAGAAGAGGAGTGCATTCCCAGGCTGGAGGCAGGTTCCGGCTTGCGGCTGAATACCGACTTCAAAGTGGGATATTCCCCTGAGCGAATCGACCCTGGCAACCGCGAAAAAGGCGTGGCCGACATTTTGAAAATCGTATCGGGCAGCGACGAAGAATCGCTCTTTACCGTGGCCAAAGTGTACGGCGACATTATCAAAGCCGGGATTTACGAAGCGCCCAGCATCAAAGTGGCCGAAGCCGCCAAAGTGATTGAAAACACCCAGCGCGACCTCAATATTTCGCTGATGAACGAGTTGTCGATCCTGTTCGACCGCCTCGGGCTCGATACCCAGGAAGTGCTCAAAGCAGCCGGCACGAAGTGGAATTTTGCCCGATATACGCCCGGACTTGTGGGTGGGCACTGCATTGCCGTCGATCCGTATTATTTACTGCACAAAGCCCGGCAGCTGGGCTACGACCCCCAGGTGATCCTCAGTGGCCGCCGGGTGAATGACGGCATGCCTGCTCATATCGCCAAAAAACTCGTTCAAACCCTGATTCGCCGGGGTAAAACGCCGCAGCACAGCCGGATTCTGGTAATGGGTATCGCCTTTAAGGAAAACGTGCCGGATATCCGCAACTCCCGTGTTGTCGATCTGGTGGAAGAACTGCGCGACTTCAAAATCAGCGTCGACATCATCGATCCCCTGGCCGACCCTGCCGACGTACGACGCGAATACGGACTCGAAGTGCTGGATCAACCCCGCGACCTTTACGATGCCATCGTTGTCGCGGTCGGTCACAATGCTTTCCGTTCGCTTTTGCCCGCATATTTTAAAGATCTGTCGAACCAGGAGCCTATCCTGTTCGACCTCAAAGCCTTGTACGATCGCAGGCTTTTTGAGCCTGAGTTTGAATACTGGCGCTTGTAAACCAATGTTCCCTTTTCCAATTGAAAACCCGAAACCACACCTGTTCAAACTGGTTTTGAAACCGGAAACAACCGTTTGGCTCCTTTCAGCAACGATATATCCCTTGCGACATATCGGCGGCGAAGCCTTATAAAAAAGCGATGAAAGTGTTTGCCCTGGTCGGCGCCCGGCCAAATTTTATCAAAATTGCCGCACTGGAAAGGGCATTTCGCAGTAAAAGCGCCGTCGATTTCAAAATCGTTCATACAGGTCAACACTCGGCGCCGGAGATGTACGACCGTTTTTTTGAACAACTGTCGATTCCCAGGCCGCATCACGAAATAACCTTGCACAGCAAAATCCCGCATCGAATGCTCGCTCAGATCACACACGAATTCGGCGACCTGCTTTTTTCGGAAAAGCCGGATGCGCTGATTCTTGTGGGGGATGTCAATTCCACCCTGGGCGGCGCGATGGCTGCCCTTAAAACAGGTGTGCCGGTCGCGCATGTGGAAGCCGGTTTGCGTTGCGCCGATCCAAACCTGCCGGAAGAAGCCAACCGGGTACTGACCGACCGGGTTTCCCGCTGGCTGTTTACAACGGAAACTTCGGCCAATGCACACTTGCTGGCTGAAGGCATCGATCCAAACCGCATTCAT
>JADZFP010000312.1 GCA_020849825.1 Saprospiraceae bacterium | reverse complement strand
CCATATTCGCAGCCTGAGCCGCCTGCAAACCGACAAATACGTCTGGCTCGACCGATTCACGATCCGTAACCTGGAACTGGTGAGTTCCAACCATGAAACCGGCACGTCGCTGCTCCAGGTGCTCGACCACACGATCAGTCCCATGGGCGCCCGCCTGCTCAAAAAATGGGTATTGCTGCCGCTCACCAGTCTGCAACAAATACACGACCGCCAGGAAGCCGTGGCCTTTTTCGTGGAAAACCGCGAATTTGCCGAAAAACTGGAACCCCACATCCGCCACATCGGCGACCTCGAACGCCTGATGAGCAAAACCGCCGTGGGCAAGATCAATCCCCGCGAGGTGATGCAACTTCGCCGCGCGCTGATGGCGGTCGATCAGGTGAAAAAGATGCTCGGGCCTGCAAACCCCACCCCCGACCCCTCCCCTGAAGGGGAGGGGGGACGCGATGTCGTCCCCTCTACGGCTCCCCTCCCCTTCAGGGGAGGGGCCGGGGGTGGGGTTTCAACGAGCGGCGTGGTGACGGGTCTCATTCGCCTCGGCGAAGCCCTCAACCCCTGCCACACCCTGCGCGAGCGCATAGAAGCCATCATCGCGCCCGACCCGCCTACCGACGTGCGCAAGGGCGGCGCTATTGCCGACGGCGCACACCCGGAACTGGACGAGCTGCGACACATCGTGCGCCATAGCCGGGAACTGCTGCTGGAAATCCAGCAGCGCGAATCGGAACGCACGGGTATTCAAAGCCTGAAAATCGGCTTCAACAACGTATTCGGCTATTATCTGGAAGTCACCAGCAAATGGAAAGACCAGGTGCCGGCCGACTGGATACGCAAACAGACCATCGCCAACGGCGAACGTTTCATTACCCCCGAACTTAAAGAACTGGAAAGTAAAATCCTCGGCGCCGAGGAGAAAATCCTGGAACTCGAAGAACGCCTCTTCCGCGAACTGGTGGACGAAACCGGCGCCTATATCGGACCCGTACAGCAAAACGCCCAGATCATTGCCCGGCTCGACTGCCTTTTGTCGTTTGCCAGGGTAGCCGTGCAACGCCAGTACAAGCGGCCTGATTTGGACGAATCGCTCGTGATCGACATCAAAGACGGCCGGCACCCGGTGATCGAAACGCAACTACCTGTGGGCGAAGTGTATATCCCCAACGATGTGTACCTGGACAACGAAAACGTACAGGTCATCCTGATCACCGGGCCCAACATGGCCGGTAAATCGGCCCTGCTGCGACAGACAGCCCTCATCGTCCTGATGGCGCAAATGGGCAGTTTCATACCCGCGGCAAGCGCGCGCATCGGCCTGACCGACAAGGTGTTCACCCGCGTGGGCGCCAGCGACAACATCAGCGGCGGCGAAAGCACCTTCATGGTGGAAATGAACGAAACGGCCCTGATCATGAACAACATCAGCGACCGTTCGCTCATCCTGCTCGACGAGATCGGCCGCGGCACCAGCACTTACGACGGCATTTCCATCGCCTGGAGCCTGGCCGAATACCTGCACGACAACGGCCGCGCAAGGCCCAAAACGCTGTTCGCCACCCACTACCACGAACTCAACGAACTGGCCGAACAACACGAGCGCATCCACAACTATCACGTGAGCACCCGCGAAGTGGGCCACCGCGTCATTTTTCTGCGCAAACTCGTGCCCGGAGGCAGCAACCACTCCTTCGGCATCCACGTGGCCCGCATGGCCGGCATGCCCAATGACATCGTGGAGCGCGCCCGGGAAATCCTGCAAACGCTCGAAGCCGCCGGCGAACGGCTGTCGGAAGACGGTGGACGGTCGACGGTGGACGGTGGAGAAAAGGCGGCTGTGATTGAAACGCCGGCCGAAATGAAGAAAAAAGTGAAAAACATCGCCCCGAAAATGCAGCTGAACATTTTCGACGTGGACGAATACACCATGAAGCTCCGCGACGAACTGCTGGCGCTCGACCTGAATACCATGACGCCGATGGACGCACTGTGGAAACTGAACGAACTGCGGAAGATTGCCGAAAAAAAGTAGGATCGTATGTCAAAGAAGAAAAAAACGCCGCCTTCCAAACATATTTCAACCCCTGCGCCCGCCGCTCCGGCAGCAGAAGAATCGCCGCAAACGATGGGGCAGCCCTCGACATCGGAGTCGTTTTTCCAAAATCCCTGGCTCATGGCCGCCCTGCTGCTGTGCGCCGCGGTGCTGGCCTACTACGTCTCCCTGTCCAACGGGTTTATGATCTTCGACGACGACAAGGCGATCCGTTACAACACGGTGATCAAAAACCCCAGTTTCCGGGGCATTTTCCTCAGCAACAATCTCGGCATGTACGCCCCCGTCACCTGGCTGGGTTATTCCCTGACCTATGCCGTGGCCGGTGAAAGCGCCCCTGCATTCCACACCTTCAGCCTGTTGCTGCACCTGGGCTGTGTGCTGAGCGTGTTCGCGCTGCTCCGGCAATTGCAACCCAACCGTGAAATAGCTTTTTTTGCCGCACTGATCTTCGCCCTGCACCCCATGCAGGTGGAGGCCACGAGCTGGATCGCCGGACAAAGCGCGCTCACCTTTTCGTTTTTTTACCTGCTGGGCCTGCTGGCCTACGCGATATGGCAGCAGAACCGGCGCCCACTGTTTTATGGGCTTACTTTTCTGGCCTTTGCCCTTTCCGTGCTGGCCAAATCGGCCGCCGTCACGCTTCCCCTGATGCTGCTGGCGTTCGACTGGTACCGCAACGGCACGCTGACGTTCAAAAACATCCTGGGCAAAGCGCCCTTTTTTCTCGGCAGCCTGGCCTTCGGCCTCTACACCTTTGCCACCCGCGAAGCCGAAGGGCACGATCTGGTGGTCAGTTCCAAGGCGTACAACCTGTTCGACCGCTTTCTGATGGTCTGCCACTCCCTGTTGTTTTACCCGGTGAAAATGCTGGCGCCCTTCGGACTGAGCATTTTTTATCCGATGGAAAAAAGCGGCGGCGCCTGGTCGTTCGACTACTACCTGGCGCCGCTCGTGGTGGGCGCCCTGGCCTGGCTGGTGTGGAAATACGGCCGGCAGCAGCGCATCATCGGGCTCGGCGCCTTGTGGTATTTTCTGCCGCTGACGGTGATGTTGCCCTACGTGTCGGTGGGCACCTTCGAAATGCGTTCCGACCGGTATATCTACATTTCTTCGGCGGGCTTTTTCCTGCTCGTGGTGTGGTTTTTACAAAAATTACCGGCTGTGCAACGCCGCGCTATCCTGGTTGCCGCGGCCGCCCTGTTCGGCTACCTCACCTTTGAGCGCAGCCAGGTGTGGAAAAACGAGGTGTCGGTGTTCCGCGACTGCGTACTGAAATATCCCGAAGCGCCGCTGTGCAACTGCAACCTGGCCTACGGCGAGCTGCTCAACCTCGATTTTCAAAACTCCATCATCCACTACACCAAAGCCCTGCAACTCGACCCAACTTACGTGGAAGCCTACAACGGCCGCGGGCAGGCGTATTTCCAGTTGAAAAAATTCCCCGAGGCGTTTTCCGATTTCGACAACGCCATCAAAGCGGGTATCGTGACGCCCAAACTGTTCCTCAACCGGGGTAAATGCCACGTCATCCTTAACCGCCCGGCCGAGGCCATCCCCGACCTGGCACGCAGCATCGAACTGGAGCCGCGCAACCCGGAAACCTACTACTTCAAAGCCGTGGCCGAAAGCAAAACCGGCAACCCCGCCGCCGCCATCAAGGACTACTCCAAGGCCATCGAACTGGCCCCCGGCTACATCGAAGCCCTGGTGAACCGCGGCCTGATCTATTTCCAGGACAAACGCTACGACGAAGCCATCGCCGACTACACCGCCGCACTGGCCGCCCGGCCCGACGTCACCCTGGCCCTGAACAACCGGGCCGCCGCTTACTTAGCCAAAAACATGCCCGACAAAGCAGTAGAAGACGCCACTTTAGCCATCGAACGGCAGCCCAACTATGCCCGGGCGTACGAGACAAGGGCGCGGGCGCT
>JADZFP010000311.1 GCA_020849825.1 Saprospiraceae bacterium | reverse complement strand
TTGAAGTCGCCTACGGCTTGCGCAACCGCCGCGAGGGCGAAGCGGAGGGTCTGATTTACAGCCGCATCAACAACCCCGACCTGGAAATTCTGGAAAATCGCCTTTGTCTTTGGGACAATGCCGAAGACTGCGCCGTGTTCGAAAGCGGTATGAGCGCCATCACCACCGTTTTGCTGGAATTCCTGAAACCGGGCGATTTGTTGCTCCACAGTACGCCCTTGTACGGCGGTTCCGACCACTTTATCCGGCACTTCCTGCCGCGTTTTGGCATCAAAACCCTCGAATTTCACCCCGATCACACGGAAGAAGACATTAGCCGCATGATCGTGGAGATGCAGGCGCCGCTGGCCATGGTTTTTGTCGAAACCCCGGCCAACCCGACCAATGCGCTCTACGACCTGGCCATGTGCCGCGCCGTGGCCGACCAGTTTTCCTCCCCCGATCGCCGTGTGCTGATGGCGGTCGACAACACCTACATGGGGCCGCTTTGGCAGCACCCGCTGCAATGGGGCGCCGACTTCTCGATCTACTCCGCCACCAAGTACATCGGCGGGCACAGCGACGTGATCGCGGGCGCCGTGTGTGGCAGCAAGGAACTGATGCATCGGGTAAAAGGCCTGCGCACCTTCCTGGGTAATATGGCCGGCCCCTGGACCGGCTGGCTGTTGCTCCGCAGCCTGGAAACCCTGCACATCCGCATGGAGCGCCAGGCCGCCACGGCCGCCCGGGTAGCCGAATTTTTGCGCGACCACCCCAAAGTCCAGTCTGTGCATTATCTCGGCTTTCTCGACCCTGTAACGGACGCGCAGCAATACGACATCTACAAGCGCCAGTACAGTTCGGCAGGCGCTATGCTGGCTTTCGAAGTGGAAGGCGGTGAAGTTGGCGCATTTGCCGTATTGAACAACATGAAACTCGTCAAACTGGCCGTCAGCCTGGGCAGTACCGAGTCGCTGGCCCAACACCCCGACACCATGACCCACGCCGGCGTAGAACTTGCGCACAAGCGAGCGCTGGGCATCACTCCCGGCATGGTACGGCTTTCCGTGGGCGTGGAGCACCCCGACGATCTGATCTGGGATCTGGAACAAGCTTTGGCTCGCGTACCGGCGGCAGGTATTGCAAAAGGGCAAATGGCCGGTGTAGCCGGTTGATATTGGCGCGAATTGCCACACACATAAAAGCAAGGCGCGAAGGATCGATCTCCTTCGCGCCCGTTTTATAAATACCGCTATGATATACTTTTATCAGCGCGGCCAGGCAGAGATGCCGCCCATAAGATTCCGCACGTCGAAGCCCTGGCGGTGCATGATCTGACAAGCCTGGGCGCTGCGGTTGCCGCTGCGGCAATAGATGAAGTAGGTTTTGCCGCGGTCGAGCGCGGCTATTTTGGCGGCAAACGACGGCGACATGATGTCGATGTGGACGGCGCCGGGCAAGGCGCCGGAGCGAACTTCCATGGCCGTGCGCACATCAAGCAGCACAGCGTTTTTATTGGCCTGAAAATCTTTTTTAAAGAGGTTGCCGGGCAGGTTGTCGTACACCGGGTTGGGGTGTTTGGTATCATTGACCGGCAGATCGGCGATGGGTTCGGCAGTATCAGAACCGCCAAAAAGTGTTTTAAAAAATCCGGATAGTGCCATGTTGACAGTGTTTGAGAAAGGGTAATTTTGAAAAAAAGGGTAGAAAAAGGGGGTGAGACCGTTAATCGGTATCACCCCGTATAGGATGAAAACTTGCTCGCCAGAGGAGGAGAATGATCTTTTCCTACATCAGTTCTGTGCAGCGTTGACGGCGGAAACGAGTTCGGCCGAGGAAGCCATACCCGACTTGCGCCACACGGCGTTGCCCTTGTTGAAAATCATCAGCGTAGGAATGGATCGGACGTTGAACCGGGCAGCCAGGGCCTGATTTTTGTCGACGTCGATTTTGTAGATGTTCACGTTTTCGCCCAGTCGTGCTTTCACGTCTTCGAGCACGGGTTTCATGGCGCGGCAGGGAGCGCACCAGTCGGCGTAGAAATCAATCAGCACAGGCTGTTCGGATTTCATCAATTCAGCAAATGTCATAGCGTATGAATAAAATAGTGTGAGCGGGTTTTTGTTTCTACAACAGCCGGCACTTGTGTTACCGCTGTTTGATGAGGCAAAGGTAGAGGCCTTCCCGCCCTGGCCCATGGTGTTTTTGGAGGGGGTATTTGTACTTTTCAAGGCACTACTTTTGTTAAAATTCTTAACACTTCTTTCGACACTGTCGGGGAATAAGGGCACTGGCGCCCCCAAAAGACATGATTTGGCAAGCCCCTTACTTTAAAAAGCCGAGCCGAATCATCTTTGGCCAATCCCCTCAAATCGCACATCATTTCCCGATTTTGAGAAGATTGAAGCAGCGTTTACGAAACTTTAACACGGTTTACCTTAAAACTTTTTAACCTTTCCTTAACGGCGTGATTATTTTTGCAGCGTCAAAGCAAGAAAAGGGCAGTTTGTACGCCCTGAAAATGCCGCGATAAAAGGCCGGCAAGGATCCGTTGGGCAGGGTAAAAAAAACGAAACGCCAGACATTGTACTGAAAATCAATTTTTTACAACCCGTGATGCCCGAAGCCTCCCAGCCGTTACCGTTCATTGATGTCCTGATCCCCGCTTTTAACGAGGAAAAAGCATTGCCACTGGTACTGGCCGATTTGCCCAAAAAGTGGGTCCGCCAGGTCATCGTATGCGACAACGGCTCCACGGACAACACCGCCACCCTCGCGCAAAGCCTCGGCGCAGTCGTCGTCAGCGAGCCTGAGAAGGGCTACGGCGCGGCCTGCCTCGCCGGCATGCGTTACTTAGCTTCCCTTGCCCCGTCCGAAAGGCCGGAAATCGTCGTCTTTATCGACGGCGATCATTCCGATTATCCCGAGGACCTGCCAAAAGTGGTCGGTCCCATCTTGCACGACGGCATGGACATGGTCATCGGCTCGCGCCTGCTCGGCGGCCTCGAACCCGGCGCCATGACCCTGCCCCAACGCTTCGGCAACTGGCTCGCGCCTCTGCTGATCCGCTGGTTCTGGGGCTACCGCTTCACCGATCTCGGCCCATTCAGGGCCATTCGTTACGAAGCGCTGACCAACCTTGGCATGGTTGACCGGAATTTCGGCTGGACGGTCGAAATGCAGGTCAAAGCCGCCCAACAAGGCCTGAAGTGCACCGAAGTGGCCCTGCGCTATCGCCAACGGGCCGCCGGGCAAAGCAAAGTTTCGGGCACGATCAAAGGCTCGGTAAAAGCAGGCTGGAAAATCTTGTATACGATCTTTAAGTCATTGTAAATCTGTATTCAACCTCAAAATTCACATTCTGAAAACGCGAACTTCGCAACTCAAAACGCAACATGTACGGTCTTAATTCGCTCTTTAACGCTCTCCAGTATCAGGCCTTCGTGGATTTTGGCTACCTGATGCTTCTGGTTTATTTCGTCGCCATGACGGCGGTGACAGTCTACTGCCTGCTGCAGTTCCACCTCCTTTATCTCTACAAAAAATACCACCGGGAAAACCCGGAAATCAAATACCGCCGCTACGATGTCGACGACCGGAACATTCCGTTCGTAACCGTGCAACTCCCGATGTACAACGAAATGTACGTCGCCGAGCGCATCATCGACTGTGTGGCTGCCCAGGAGTACCCGAAAGACAGGTTCGAAATCCACGTCCTGGACGACTCCACCGACGAAACCGTCAATATCGTTGCGGCCAAAGTGGCTGAAATGAGGGCCCAGGGCTTCAACATCGAACACGTCCACCGCGTCAACCGCCAGGGCTACAAAGCCGGCGCCCTGCAGGAGGCTATGCCGCTCGCAAAAGGCGACTATATCGCTATTTTCGATGCCGACTTTACGCCGCGCCCCGACTTCCTGCGCACCACCATGCCTTATTTTGAAGATGAAAAAGTAGGCATCGTACAGACCCGTTGGGAACACATCAACGCAGATTACAGCCTCCTGACCAAAATGCAGGCCCTGCAACTGAACGTTCACTTCACCGTCGAACAGGCCGGCCGCTCCTACGGCAACCTGCTGCTCCAGTTCAACGGCACGGCCGGTGTATGGCGCAAAAAAGTGATCAACGAAGCCGGCGGCTGGCAAAGCGATACCCTGACGGAAGACCTCGACCTGAGCTTCCGCGCCCAGATCATGGGCTACAAAATCCAGTACCTGGAAAAACTCGAAAGCCCGGCCGAACTTCCCGTTGAAATGAACGGCCTGAAAGGACAGCAATTCCGCTGGAACAAAGGCGGCGCTCAAAACGCCCGCAAACTCCTGCACCTGATCTGGAAAGAAAGCGGCAACAAACTGAACATCATGCAGAAACTCCACGCTACCAGCCAATTACTGGCCTACGGCGTGTTCCTCTGGGTGTTCCTCGCCGCGGTGAGCAGCATTCCGCTCGCTTTCGCCTTCCGCGAACTGGGTATCTCCACGCACTTCCTTTCGTTCTCCGTACTCGGCCTGTTCTCCATGGCCGCCATTTCCTACACGGCCAACATCACCGCCGCCCTCAACCGCACGGCCCCTTTCACTTTCTGGGAAAAAGTGCGCTTTTTCGGGCTGTTCCTGACCTTTATGCCGATCTCGATGGGTCTCTCGCTGTACAACGCGGTGGCTGTAATCGAAGGTCTGATGGGCAAAGCCTCCGCTTTTGTCCGCACACCGAAATACGGCATTGACGGCGAGCAGAAAAAATTCAAAAAAGCCAGTTACGTCGCCCGCAAGATTTCCTGGATTACCATTGCGGAAGGCGTCATGGCGCTCATTTTCGTGATTGCCGTGATTCTGGGCATCCGCACGAAAAACACGGCCTTCGTGTTGTTCCACTCCATGCTGGCCGTGGGCTTCGGTACCATCTGCTACTACTCGATCAAACACTTGCGCTTCCGGTAATTTACCGGTCGCATTTTTTCCGGAAATAAATCGAAAAATGCCAACCCGTGCCGCGTTGCGGCACGGGTTTTTTCATTGACTCCACCAACCCTCGCAGGGTTGCCGGCTGTCTACTCCCTAAAAACATCAAATCATGAAAAATCTTTTCACCCTTCTCTTGCTCGCGCTTTGGGCCGCGCCTGGTTCGGCTCAAACAATCAACCATGCCATCGGATACGGATTTACGACCTCGGCGCAGGTCGTATGTGCCTTGGGCAACGGCCGTTTTGTGGCAGCCGGCGTTGGCACGCCAGCCCCCGGCGCTTTGTTCGCCGATACGGTTTTTGCCCTGATTTTCGATACAAACGGCCAGATCGAACAGCGTATCCTGGTTCCGGCCCCGATTTCAGAGGTACATCGCGTAACCGGTATTTACGCCTTACCCGACGGCGGTTTTGTGCTGAGCCTCAGTTCGACCCTGTGCGACGTCGTCAGCGATCAGAACAATTTATTCTGTTACACCCCCGACGGCCACTTGCGCTGGTCGAAAGACGGTTTGTATTCATTTGCCGGAAGCCCGCTGACCGTACTGCCCGATGGAACAGTAGTAGGGGTTTATTCGGACAAGTTAAAAGCATTCGACTTCAATAATGGCAATCCGCTTTGGGAAGCCCCGCTGGAAGGCTCGGCCGAAATTTATAGCCTGGCTTTTGTACCCGGTACCGAAGATTTTGTAGCCGTTGGTTTTCCGCATGTCCAATATTGGCAACAGATCGGCGCACCGGGCAACCACATTTACAGTATGATTTACGCCGAAAACCTGCCCTCTGGCGCTTATTTACCCAAAGTACTGGTGTACGACGGGCAGGCCTACGGCCTTGATCTGAGTTTTTATCGCCTGATCCGCTTCGATGATACCTCCTACGAAATACTGGCCGATCTGCCCAATACTCCTGTCGATTTCACGGCTGCCGACAGCAGTTTTTGGTTTGTTGGCAAAAGCAATTCGTACACCAGCATTCTCGAAACAAATACAGAAGGCCAGTCGCTCAGCACCTGGGAGACTACCGACCCCTGGCTTTCCGCGAATGCCATAGCCTCCGATGGAGAACATATAGCACTGGCCGGCGTCTGTGGTTCGGGGCCGGCAGGCGATCAGTTTGTACTCGATTACAAGGGTATCCACGCCTGGCTTTCCAACATCGACATCAATGATCCCTCTTCCGGTTCCGAACAACACAACGCCTCGCTGAAAGCAGTTGAGCAAAACAGTCCGGTGCACGTGGAAGCCATGGATTTGCCCTTTCCCCCCTCTCCGGTTTACCAGCTCAGCGGGGGCAATTTCAGGATTGAGGTAACCAATACCGGCAACACCTTGCTGCAGCAGGTGGACGTCATGATCTCCTTCGGCTACAACGTGTTCTGGGATATTTGCTTTTACAAGCCGGCTATCCGTAAACACTATGACAACCTGATGGTGCAACCAGGGCAGTCGGTCTGGCTGGAATTTGGAGATATCGAAGCGGCGGGGCAGGTCGACGTTCCTGTGGAATTCTGCTTCTGGACTGCATCCCCCAATGAAAAACCCGATGTCTATCGCGAAGACGATGTTTTTTGCCATACCATCGCGCTTGGCAACGGCGGACCGGTTGAACAGCATACCGCCGTCCGGCTGTTTCCCAATCCCGCAGACGGCACGGGCGTCTATGCGGAATGCGATGCGCCGGGAGCCGATTACCGACTCTTCGACGCCCTTGGACGGGAAGTAATCAGTGGACAATGGCCGGCCGGACAGGGCAAAATACTGGTACCGACCCACGATCTTTCTACTGGATTATATATTTTCCAAACCGGAAATTGGTGTGGCAAATTGGTGATAAATCGCTGACTGAACGCGACTTTTGGCCCCGTATGTCGACCAAACGATTGTGCTATTCGGGAGCCATGCTCGGGCTGACGATCTGGCTGGGTTATTTTGCCCGGCGCGACGTTTTCGGCTCATTCATCGGGGCATACGGGCTGTTTTTCGGTCTGTATGCCCTGCTGGTTTTCAGGGAAAAGCCTTCGGGTAGCGATGCGCTGTGGTATCGCAATCTGGGAATCATGTTGCGGGTAGTATTGCTGTTCAGCCTGCCCAATTTGTCCGACGACTCTGTCCGGTTTATTTGGGACGGCCGTCTTCTGGCCCAGGGGATCAACCCTGTTCTGCATCCGCCTGA
>JADZFP010000310.1 GCA_020849825.1 Saprospiraceae bacterium | reverse complement strand
TTGTATTTCGAGTTTGTTTGAAACTTTTTGTCTGTTGGATTTGTCATTGTTGATTGACTTTTTAAGTCAACCTATTTTAGGCACACACATTTTCGATTTGGGAGTGGATGTGAGAATGTTGATTTATAAATAGATTATTGATTGTGATTAATTCGGATAGAGATTGGCCATTGAAAGCCTATGCTGCCCGGAAATCATAAATCAATAATCAAATTCGGAAATCGTACGTCGGAAATCGTACGTCGTAAATCACTTTTTCCCCAACAATCTCCCCAACTCTTCTTCGTCCACCGTTTCAAAAACAGGCTTGTGGTAGCGGTGCAGTTTGTTCAGAATATTGAGCAAGGTCGTTTTTTCAGCCTCGGTCAGATCGGCCACCACGGTATCGGACAGTTTCCGGATGCCGTGTTGCACCGACTCAAAGGCCGCCCGGCCCGCGTCGGTCAGCCCGATCAGTTTGGCGCGTTTGTCGTCGGGATGCTCGTGTTCGAGCAGCAGTCCTTGTTTCAGCATTCGTTTCAGCACCTCGTTGCCCGACGATTTTTCCATGATGCACTGACGGATCACATCCGTTTTTTTCAGCCGGGTGTGCGGATACAAGGTGACGAGCACGCCCCAGTCGTCCTCCGAGTAAATATCTGTATCGCGAAAAACCCGCCGGCTGTAAAACTGGGCGTACCGCGCCATAAAACTCAGGTACATGGCGATCAGGCCGTTGAGCGGGGGGGCGGTCGGCGGCGCTGCCTCCTTCGGGGCAAGGCGCGAGCGGCTGGTCATCAGCCAGCTGACAAAATCTTCCCGGTCAAATTCCTCAGTCTTCCCGCCACCCGCTTCGTAGTCCTGCACCAGGTCCAGTAGTTTCCGGATAAAGTCAAGATGCATTTTGGTATGATAAAATTATTTTTTCGCAAAAATAAAACGATATAATACAAACAAAAAAGGAGTCAGGATGTTTTGAGCATTCTTCGAAACGTTACGGGGCGCCGGACGGGCGAAGGTCTGCCTGATGTTGTAAATCCATCTTTTTATCCGACATAAATGAAGCATTTTATCTCCTTTTTCGCTTTTTTCTCGATTTGCCTGATGCAGGCAAACGCACAAAACACCGGCACGCTTACCGGTTCGGTGAAAGACAAACTCACCCAGGAAGCCCTTATCGGCGTCACCATCCGGATCGACGGCGCCAATCTGGGCGGACAGACCGACGTGGAAGGCAATTTTCGCATTGCGGGCATTCGGCCGGGTTCGTACAACATTGAAGCGAGTTACCTCGGTTATGTTACCCAAACCAAATACAACGTGGTGATCACCACCGGCAACGCCAACCAGTTGAATTTTGAACTGGAACCCGGCAGCAAAACCCTCGGCGAGGTAGTGGTGTCCGAAAACCGCTCGGTGCGGATTGCCACGGTGGAAACTCCCTTGTCAATACAAAACCTCTCGGTGGAAGAAATCAAAAGCAACCCCGGCGGCAATTTCGATATCAGCCGGGTCGTGCAGGCGCTGCCCGGCGTGGGCGGCGTGGCCGGTACGGGCGGCGGCTTCCGCAACGACCTCATCATCCGGGGCGGCGGACCCAGCGAAAACGTTTTTTACCTCGACGGGGTGGAAATCCCGGTTATCAACCACTTCACGACCCAGGGCGCGGCCGGCGGCCCTACCGGGATGCTCAACGTGTCGTTTATCGAAGACGCCACCCTGGCCAGCAGCGCCTTCAACGCCCGGTACGACAATACGCTGTCGTCGGTGCTGCAGTTTCGTCAGCGCGACGGCAACCCCGAGCGCTTGCAGGGTAACGTCCGCATCGGCGCCTCCGAAACGGCTTTCACGCTCGATGGTCCGCTTGGCAAAAAGAACGGTAAAACCACCTTTCTCGCCTCGGCCCGCCGCTCCTACCTGCAACTGCTGTTCGAGGCCATCGGCCTGCCCATCCGCCCCGATTACTGGGATTTTCAATACAAGGTGACGCACAAGATCGACGCCAAAACCACCCTGACCGCGCTCGGCGTGGGCGCCATCGACGAGTTTTATTTCGAAGCGCCCAAAGAAACCACGCCGGAAAACCTGTACATCCTGAGCTCGGTGCCCGGCGTCAATCAGTGGAACTACACCCAGGGCTTCGCGCTCAAACGCCTGATCGACAACGGTTTCTGGAACCTTACCCTGAGCCGCAACATGCTCGATAACCGCCTCGACCAGTTTACCGACAACACCGACGGCCGTCAACGCGACGAATCGAAACGCGTGCTCGGCATTCAGAGTCAGGAGATCGAAAACAAACTGCGCTTCGACCTCAACCGCTACGCCGGCGCCTGGAAATACAGCGTGGGCGCCATGGCGCAAGACGTCAAATACAACAACGACGCCTTCACCCGCCTGCGGGCGGAAGTGCGCGACACCGCCGGCACCCTGATACAGCCGGCCGTGGTGAACCGCTTCAGCACCGCGATCGATTTTTTCTAATTCGGCTTGTTCGGACAGGTCAACCGCACCTTTTTCGGCGAACGGCTGGGTATCTCGGCGGGCGTCCGCGCCGACGGCAATACGTTTACCGACGACGGCGCCAACCTCCTGCAAACCATCAGTCCGCGCCTCAGCCTCAGCTACGCCTTTGCACCCGACTGGAAGGCCAATGCCTCGGTGGGTCGCTACTACAAAACGCCGCTGTACACCGTGCTCGGCTTCCGCGACGAATCGGGCAGCCTCGTCAACCGCGACCAGCCCTACCTGCGCAGCGACCACTACGTGGCCGGCCTCGAATACGTGCCCACTCCCGTGCTGCGCTTTACCCTCGAAGGTTTTTACAAGCGCTACGCCGACTACCCCGTGAGCGCTTTCAACGGTATTTCACTGGCCAACCAGGGCGGCGGCTTCGGCATCCTGGGCAACGAGCGGGTGCTGGCCACCGGCAACGGCGAAGCCTACGGACTGGAACTGTTCGCACAGCAAAAACTCAAAAACAACCTGTATTTCACGGGTTCCTACACCCTTTTCTGGTCCAGATTCAGCAATGCCGACGGCCAGCTGGTCGCTTCGGCCTGGGATAACCGCCACCTGCTCTCGCTGCTGGCCGGCTACAAGTTTCGCGGCAACTGGGAACTGGGGTTGAAATACCGCTTCCAGGGCGGTGTGCCCTACACCCCGCTCGATCTGGAAGCCAGCCGCCTCAACTACGCCACCCTCGGTGCCGGCGTACCCGACAACAGCCGGCTCAACGCTGAGCGACTGGGCAATTTCAGCCAGATGGACATCCGACTCGATAAAAAATGGAACTTCCGAAGGGCCACGCTCGACGTGTTTATCGATATCCAGAACCTGCTGAACACCGTCAATCCTGCGCCGCCCAACTACACCTTCCAGCGCACGCCCGACGGCACGGCCTTCGTCACCACCGACGGCCAGCCGCTCCGCGCCGACGGCGGCAATGCCATCCCCCTGTTGCTGGAAAATACGGAGGGGTCGCTGCTGCCGAGTGTGGGGATTGTGGTGGAGTTTTGAGGGGCCCCGGAAAAAATTTGTATGAATGTGGAGAAGGGTAGGGGTATTCCAAATTGTACCTGAATGACGATTTGGAATACCTCTATTCAATCGTCTTTATTACCCCTCGGGTTACAACCGTTCTCTTCTTTGTATTTCAGGATGTATTGCTTTTCAATTCGCTTCGCTTCTTTTCTGCACATCTTCCGAGTCTCTGATCTCATATAAATGATGAGGTTTGTTGTTTTTATTTGAGTTTCCGTGTTCTGGCATAACTAACGGTTACTTCTTTTGCCAACCCAGTTTGTTACTGTAGGTCTCATAGTTATAGGCATAATATGGCGTAAAATTTTTGCCCGTTTTTTGCTTGTACGCTTTCAGCGGGACATAAAGCAAGGGTTCAAAAGTTAGGTCGGGAGGCATAAGATGAGGGTTGGCAAGGACATTTTCATAGTACTGTTGGCCGTTTGCCACCACGGCGCACCGGGTATACAAAAAATCATCGACAGACAGCAGGCCTTCTTCTTCCGGGTCATCTAAAAAAACTTTGGCGTGGGCATAAGTATCCAATTGCCAAAGCTTCTCGGATAAAATGTCCGAAAAGCGATAGATATGCGAAATCGGTTGTTCCGCCAGGAAGTTGATCAGCGGTTCGGCTACTCGTTCATCATCACCTTCCTTGTCCCAGTCCAGCAAAGCAATTGCCCGCCAAAAATCCGCTTCCGTGAAGGCCAAAGCGCCCTCGGTTTGCTCCTGCAACCTGATTTCGACTGCCGCGTGGGCAAAATCGCGCTTCAGGTTTTCAACAAACCCGGAGTCGAGATCATCTATGTTGATTTTCAAAACAGTTGTCATGTCGAAAAGCGATTAACATGGTGCGAGTACAAAAATAGGGTTTTTTAGGGTAAAGGGGCGTCTTTTTTTGGGGGGAGGCATGCGGTGCTATCTGATGAATGGAGAAAAAAATCTAGAACCGCCTATCCCTGTTCGATTCCTGGTTTATTTTAACTGGAAGCGCAATCAAATTCAAGCGACCATTTTAGTTCGTTATTTTCGCCTGGATAGTGTTTGATTTTTATCCAAAACATTTCAAGGTTTAGAATTTCCTGGAATGCTCTTTTTCCTTCGGGTATTTTTTTAACTTCTGTTTTTACTTCCTCAAAAAGTTTATGATCAATCCCGCTTCGGTAAGCGAGTAATATGATTAGATTTTTTACTTCCGACAATCTGACCTTTGGCATAAGTAATTCTGTTCCCCAGCCTTCCCAGCCGCCATGATGTATCTGTGTGAAGCCGCTGCTTAATTTTTGAATTTTTAAATAGTGGAACCCTTCTCCATCCGAGCCATTATAATATTCTACGGGTTCGCAAATCGGGCGAAATTCTGTCCTGATGTATTCTTGCAATGCGCTCTCCATTTCTTGCCCTTGATAATGACTGTACGCTTCTATTTCCTCTTTTGTTTTTATTCCCTCTTCCTTCATCATCAGGTTTTCACGCGGGACAGGCAAGGCGCTTAAAAATCCATCAAATGCATATCCAATCAGCGTATCGTATTTTACCTTTACCCAATGTCCTGCAAAGCCTTCTATGGTTTGAAAATATTTATTATCAGTTTGGAAAACATCTTGAACGACCACTTTTTCTCCCAGTTTCATTGAAGCAAGCACGCGGCCTGTAAGCAAAGCCTCTGCTCTTAATTTTAGCCCTCCAA
>JADZFP010000309.1 GCA_020849825.1 Saprospiraceae bacterium | reverse complement strand
TTGGGCCAATAATTGAGCAGCAGGCTGAGCAGTCGAAACTGGGCGCCGTTGGTATCCTGAAATTCATCGACCAAAAAATACTGAAAACGTTCCTGATAGTTGCGCAACAGGGTTTCGTTTCGTTCGAATTCGCGCAACACCCACAGAATCATGTCTTCATATTCATAGCGGCCAATCCGTTGCATGGCCGTGCCGTATTTTGGAAACAAGTCGGCTGCCGCTTTGAGCCGTTCCATTTTTTGCTGCGCGTCGCGGATTTTGACGGTTTTGGGCTCGCCTTTTTTACCGTATTTGCTGTTGGTCTGGTAAATAAAATCGGGGTTGGCAGGCAGTGCCGACAGGTATTCATCGACTTTTCGCTGAACGAAACCGGGCGTCCAGCCCTCTTTTTTCATCGTAGTAAAAAGGTCGCGCAGATGGCTTTCAAACTGGTAGATGTCTTTTCTGCCCTCGAGCAGCGGGTGATCGGGCGGCAGTTTTTCCAGCAGTTCGCGTACGACGGCGATGCGCTCAAGTTCACTGGCGGGCGCCAGGTTGGCACGCCCGAACGCCTCGATATTTTCCTGGATGACGCGGTTGCAGAAAGCGTGGAAAGTGTAAATGGGCACCCGGTGTGCCTCCGGACCGATCATGTCGAGCAGGCGTTGGCGCATGGCTGCCACGCCGGCGTCGGTGAAGGTGAGGCACAGGATATTTTGCGCCCTGGCATCGGTGTCGAGCAGGATTTTACCAATGCGGGCAGCCAAAACGTGGGTTTTCCCCGTGCCTGGCCCCGCAATCACGAGCACCGGGCCTTCGGTTTGTTCCACGGCTTCGCGCTGGGCCGCATTGAGGCCGTCGAGCAGGGCCCGAAAAGCCGCGTTGCGTTCGGTCAGGGTCAGATTGAGCATGGGTTATCCGGAATTTGTCCGGCAGGACAAACATACAGGAAAACCGTTTTTTACGGGAAAGTGGTGATGGCCGGGATCAGATACTCTGGCAAAGTTCCACCAGCACTCCGTTGGCCGATTTTGGGTGTAAAAACGCCACGAGTTTGTTGTCGGCGCCGCGTTTGGGTTCTGCATTGAGCGGAATGAAGCCTTCGCCGACAAGGCGCTGGATTTCGGCGCGGATGTCGTCCACTTCAAAAGCAATATGGTGAATGCCTTCGCCGCGTTTTTCGATGTACTTGGCAATAGCGCTGTCGGGGTCGCTGGCTTCCAGCAGTTCAATTTTGCTCTCGCCGATGTGGAAAAAAGAAGTCGATACCTTTTCACTTTCCACGGTTTCTACTTTGTAATGTGCCTCGCCTAACAAACGGCGGAACAATTCATTGCTTTCAGAAAGATTACGGACGGCAATGCCGATATGATCGATGCGTATCATGGGAGGTGATTTTCAAATTTAACGCTGCTTGATCCAGACGTCGTCGACACCGGTCAGTTGCTGGAGTATTGCGGAGTGGTCGTCGATGTCGCGCTGGCTGGTGTAGCGGAATTCGATGCCGACCTGATGCCCTTTGGCGGTTTTGAGGTGATAGGGCGTCAGGTTGTTGGCGCGCAGTTTGGCCATGAGTTTGTCCACGTTCTCCTGGCTTTGCAAAGTAGCCACGATCATGATGCATTGGCGGCCACTGGCCTGTTTGCGGGCCTCTTCCATCCGTTTTTGTGCCGCCTCCTGCGCTGTTTTGTCGTCGTCGGTTTTTGCGGCGGGCTGTTCGGCGGCTTTGGGGGTTTCGTTTTTGCTCACTGCCTGGCTTTCGGGCGGCGCTACGTTTTCGAGCGAGGGGCGCTCGGGTCCGGTGGCGGGTGTTTCGACGCCGGGCTGCGCTGCATCGGCCTGTTCGCCGGCTTTTTTCTTTTGCTGCAGCCACCAATAGGCGCCGGCAGCCGATACGACCAGCAGTAATACCGCCAGCAGGCCTGCCAGTACGGGCGACCGTTCGCGTCGGGAGGGTATTTCTACGTCGGAGGGCGAAGCGGCGGCGGGGGCGGCAACAGGGGCGGGCTCGGAAGCGGCCGGAATCGTGGGGGCGGCCGGTGTTTCCGTCACTTCTCGCGAGCGGGCGATGGGAGAAAATTGGAGTGGCGGCAAACCATAGGCATCGGCGCTGAAATTGGCAGCATCCGGTAAAAACTGTATTTTCTGTACGTAATTTTTGTACAAACGGCCTACTCCGGGGAGGTTGACGATCTCGCGCTGATTGAGCAGCAACTGGGTGCGGTCAACAAAATCCTGAATAACCTTTCGGGCCTCGTCGAGCGACATGTGCTGCGCCTGGGCGATTTCGTTGGCCAGCAGGCCGTCGTCAACAGTCAGGTTTTCGTTAAAACTCAGGGTTTTGGAGGGGGGGGCGACGCTACCTCCGGCGTAATCGGCAGAAGCAGGGGAGCGTGTGGCCGTAAATCCGCCAAATCCGGGGATGACAAGCGTGTCGTGCAGAAAAAGCAATCGTTCGATATGAGCGGCAAAATCAATTTGCATGAGGGGCGTCGGTTAGGTAGATTAGTAAACCGGTGGGGATGTTCAAAAATAAAGCCAAATCAGTCCGTTCAGGCTGCAAAATTAGGTTTTTTATCCCGGTGGTTAAAAAATTACAACGGCATGTCCCTCCAGTTGTAATGCCAGGTGTCTAATTGGTGTGAAAAACACAATAACATCGTAATTTTGGGGGCT
>JADZFP010000308.1 GCA_020849825.1 Saprospiraceae bacterium | reverse complement strand
TCCATGATGGCCAGTGTGTCCGGATTCCAGTCATTATTATTGGGGAAATCGCTCAGGATACCCGGAATAGTCAGCGTGACGCCTCCCGGTGTCGTCCATTCGGCCCGCACCTGACTGATTCTTGAGCAATTGTCGCTGAGCAGAAAATCCGGCAGGTCAAAATCACGGCTGCACTGAAAAGGGGTGGAAATCAGGATCGTATCGTTTGGACATGTAAAAACGGGGCCCTGGCTATCCGATATTTTGATCAGTTGCACATAGGTAAACGGGTTGGGAAAAGGCGGCTGCGTTCCGAATGGCGCACACCAGTCGAAAACCGTCCAGCTGCGCAGAATTTTCGTCGTGCCGTCGCAAACCGGCACCTCCTGGTCGCTGTAGGTCAGTCCCAGTTCACAAAAGGAGGCGGACGGAAACAGCGGAAACTTTTGCCCGAATGCCATGAAATAGGGCAGCCCGGTTTGAGCAGGATCGGTCTGTGGCGTCGCACAACCCAAAGTCACGTCGGTTGGAAAAAAAATGTCGGCGATATGAAGCCGTTCAAAGTAAATGTATTGCGTACACGAACCGCTGTTGCCGCTGGTGTCGGTCGCCGTCCAGACGCGCTGTACGTAAGCGCTGCGGTCGGCAGCATCGTTGCAGCCCAGATCATACCAGGTATCGGAAAACGTGAGGGAGAACGGTCCGCAATTCTCCGTCACCACAGGGTACGCCTGAGCAATGCCAAGTGTTGTGGAAAGATATGCTGGCGTGTAGATGCTCACCGCACAAGGCAGTGTAATATCCTGACATTCAAGCAATGGCGACAGCTTGTCCTGAA
The DNA here is from genome assembly GCA_020849825.1 of Saprospiraceae bacterium. GTDB lineage: Bacteria > Bacteroidota > Bacteroidia > Chitinophagales > Saprospiraceae > M3007. The sequence continues at coordinate 3,091 of JADZFP010000308.1, read as the reverse complement.
TCGTCAGCAAGCCCTGGCAATAATTGCCGGTGTTGATATCAGTTACCGTTGCTTGTAAAGTAAGTCCCAGTTGGGCGATTCCGACCGGATTGGCCACCGGCTGGCCGGACAATGTGGCGAGCGAAACAACCATTTCCGCTCCGGGAGGCTGGGGGCCTTCCAGCACCATGTCGGGCAAAATCAACGCGCTGCAATTGGCGTCGAGCGAGACATAGGAATGATCGTTGCAAACCTGGGCCTCCGATTGGTTCGGACAGGCAAGGATAAGCAAGAACACGAAGGCAAAATAACGAGACGGAGCCCTTTCGGGCACGAAGGACGGGTAAAAACCGGCTAACATGAGATTAAAACGGTCTGATGATGTGCGATGAACTATGCTCTTAAAAGAGACAGTTCCAACGGATTATACAAAGGGATTAAAAACGCGGATTAAACATATTCAGATCACAAATGTAAACGAATCCATTGGCTTGCACCCATTGGGTAAAATTTGTTGGTGTTAAATTTACCATTTGATCGCTCATAACAACCGGTTTCCGCTCAAATGAACCGGTTATTTTTTTCGTCACGAATAGCAGTTCATTTACTTTACCTACGGCGCACAAGGTTTCGGATATTTGTAATCCATCATCCACGCTTGAACAATGAACTTGAACCGCCTTTTTGTCGCCGTTTTTTGCTCCTGTTGTTTTGTAACCGCCGCTCAGCATCCCAGACTCAATGAAGTACTGGCTGCCAATCAGTCGGTCTGGGCAGATGCCTCGGGCGACTACGACGATTGGGTCGAATTATTCAATCCGGGCGCTGATTCGCTACAACTGGCCGGTTATTTTTTGTCCGACAACTCCGCCCTTCCACTCAAATGGGTTATCCCGGCCACCAACCCGGATGCTACCTTGATACCGCCACAGGGCTTTTTGCTGCTATGGCTCGACGACGAAAGCGCCGAAGGCCCCACCCACGCTCCTTTCAAACTCACTGCCGCCGGCGAAACCCTTTTGCTCACCGCCCCCGATGGGCTAACCCTGGCAGATTCCGTCCAGTTTGGTCCACAAACCCAGGATGTATCCCTGGGGCGATGGCCTGACGGCGACGGTCCCTGGACGCTTTTCAGCGCCCCTACCCCACTCGCTGCCAACACCACAACGGTCAATTTGCCGATTTGTGCCGCACCGATCGTTTCCGCTGCGGGCGGATTTTACAGTCAAGCGTTTTCCTTGTCGCTGAGTTGCCCCACCCCGGACGCTGAAATCAGGCTCAGATTCGACGGCGAAATACCCGGCCCGAATGACAGTCTTTATTCCGAACCTGTTGATATTCTAAACACTACTTTGCTTCGCGCCCGTTGTTTTGCGCCCAACTACCTGCCGGGGCCAACCGTCACACATACCTATTTCTTTTTTCCGCCCCACAACTTTCCCACAATTTCACTGGCGTTCAAACCAGCTGATTTTTTCGACTCGACCGGCGGGATTTATACCAACTGGGCAACACTGGCCGAACTCGAAAAACCCCTGCACGCAGAATGGTTCGAGCCGGACGGCACGCGCGGTTTCGGGCGCGATCTGGCGGTTGAGTTGTTCGGTACCGGCAGCGTGTCTTTGCCTCAAAAAAGCCTGTTGCTCAAAGCAAAGTCTTCCTTCGGCGCCAATGAAATCGAATACCCGGTTTTCCCCGATCTGCCCTACGACCGCTACCGCCGGCTGGTGCTGCGCAACAGCGGCCAGGACTGGTGCGTCACCCAATGCCGCGACGCGTTTGTCACCGATCTGGTGCGGCATCACGCCGACCAGGCGCCGGTACTCGACCGTATTCACCTCGACGTTCAGGGGTTCCGACCCGCAGTGGTGTATTTCAATGGCGTTTACAAAGGCATTTTTAATGTGCACGAACACCTCGGCGCCGATTTTCTCGAACGCCACTACGATCTGGATGAAGACCAGGTCGACCTGATCGATTTTTACAGCGACGCCATGACGGGCGACAGCATCGCGTGGTTTGAATTTTTTAACTGGCTGCAAAACAATCATTTTCAGGATACTGCACAGTTCGAACAACTGGCGCAACAAACCGACCTGGCCAATTTTACCGACTACTGCATTTTCCAAATCCTCAGCGACAACGTCGACTGGCCGACCAAAAACTGGCGCCGCTTCCGGCCCAAAACACCCGAGGGCCAATGGCAATGGTTGCCCTACGATTTCGACCTTTCATTTGGCCTGTATGGCCTCGACGGCAGTTGGAACAGCGGCTTTGCCGGCCAAAACGCCTTCGCCCGCGCCATCGACAGCACTTCGCAGGCCTGGCCCAACCCCGACTGGAGCACCCTGCCGCTTCGCAGGGCACTCGAATACACGCCGTACCGCCACCATTTCCTCAATCGAAGCGCCGATTTTCTCAACACCGTTTTTCTGCCCGCCAGAATCACCGAACGAGCCGATCAATTCGAAGACCTGTACCTGCCGGAGATCGAGGCGCACTTCGGCTATTGGTACCAGTCGCCCGGCTGGTTGCCGCTTTGGCTCGATAACATGGAAAAAATGCGCGATTTCGGCCAAAACCGGCAGGCATACTGCTTCAATCATGTACTGGAAAGTTTCCCCGACGAGGCCGTCGGACTGGCGACGGTCACACTCTCCGCCGAACCGCCCGAGGGCGGCGTCATCCGGTTCAGCACCCTGCACTTCGATGAAGCATTCCTGCCCTGGTCGGGCGTCTATTTTCAGGGCATCCCCATCCCGGTGAGCGCCCACGCACGGCCCGGCTGGCATTTCGCAGGCTGGTCGGCCCCCGATGCCGGCAGCAACGACAGCACTCAATTGGTGCTGACAGGCGACCTCGATCTGGTGGCTTATTTCGAACAGGATACCGTCGTGTACACCGGCGTTACTGCACCCGGACAAGCGCATGCCCGCCTTTTGCCCAACCCGGCCAGCCATACGGTTTGGGTGCAACTCGGAGAAAACGAGGCAGTTGTGCAGATTTATAACGGTATGGGCCGCATGATTCAGGAAACCAGCTGTGGGTCAGCCCTGTCGGCCATCGACGTTCAGGGCATGCCCGCGGGCGTTTATCCGGTCAGGGTCATTTT
>JADZFP010000307.1 GCA_020849825.1 Saprospiraceae bacterium | reverse complement strand
TGGTCGAAAACCGGCCGCCCGGCCGATCTCCGCATCACGGCGCAAAACCCCGCGCCCGGCGGCAACACCCGGCTCGAGGCCCTGCTGGGCGAGCAAAAAACCAGTATCGTCATTCCTTTTGCCGACGCTGCTTCCATCGAAAACGCCATCCACTGCTGGGCGCTGTTGCTGCATTTGGGACTTCCGGAAACCCGGATTCGCGTGCGCATGCGCCGCCTCGAACCCGTGGAAATGCGCCTCGAACTCAAAGCCGGCATCAACCGCTGCACACTGATCAACGACGCCTACAACGCCGACCTGGCTTCCTTGCAGCTGGCCCTGCAATTCGCGCGCCAGCAGGTGCGCGAAGGCCAGACCCTGACACTGGTGTTGTCCGACATTCTCCAAAGCGGCGAACGCCCCGCAAGCCTGTATAAAAAAGTAGCCCAACTGCTGCACGAACACGGCGTGGAGCGCCTGATCGGCATCGGTCCGGCAATCACGGCCATACGGACTTATTTGAAAGACGACCTGCGGAGCGATTTTTTCCCCGATTCGGAAGTTTTTTTACAAAAAATAGCCCAGCTCGATTTTCACGACGAGCTCATCCTGCTGAAAGGCGCGCGGCCCTTCGCTTTTGAACGTATCGCCCGCCGCCTCGAACAAAAGGCGCATAAAACCGTGCTGGAGGTCAATCTCGCGGCCCTCGTGCACAACCTCAACGTGTACACCCGCCTCCTGCGCCCGGGTGTCAAAACCCTCGTGATGGTCAAGGCGGCGGCCTACGGCAGCGGGGGCGCCGAGGTGGCCAAACTGCTCGAATTTCACAAGGTCGACTACCTCGGCGTGGCCTATGCCGACGAGGGCATCGAACTGCGCCACGCGGGCGTGCAATTGCCCATTTTGGTACTCAATCCGGAGGCCTCGGGCTTCGACGCCCTGTACCGCCATCGCCTCGAACCCGAGGTGTACAGCCTGGAACAACTCGACGACCTGATTCGCTACGCCGGCCGCGACCGTCCGCTGACCATCCACCTCAAACTCGACACGGGCATGCGCCGCCTGGGTTTTGAAGCAGCCGACCTGCCGGCGCTCTGCATGCGTTTGCAGCAGCATCCCAATTTGCGGGTACAGTCCGTGTTTTCGCACCTGGCCGCCAGCGATGCCCCGGCCCACGACGGCTTCACCCGGCGGCAGGCGGAGTTGTTTTTGAAAAATTACGCCGTCATCGAAGCTGCCCTGGGCTACGCCCCGCTGCGCCACATCGTCAATACGGGCGGCATCGCGCGTTTCCCCGAATACCATTTCGACATGGTACGGCTGGGCATCGGGCTGTACGGCATCGATTCGAGCGGTTTGCAGGACCAGCTCCGGGTGGTCAATACCCTAAAAGCCACCATCAGCCAGGTCAAATCCGTGCCCTCGGGCGAAACCGTTGGTTACAACCGCAACGGAACCGTGCATCGCCCCAGTCGCATCGCCACCATCAGCGTCGGGTATGCCGACGGTTTCCTCCGGCTGGCTGGCGGCGGCCGCTACGCCGTGGGCATCCACAACCGGCTGGCTCCCACGGTGGGCAATGTGTGCATGGACATGAGCATGGTCGATGTGACCGATATCCCCGAAGCCCGCGAAGGCGACGAGGTGGTTGTGTTTGGCGAAACGCCGCCGGTGCAGGACCTGGCCGGGGCCTTGCAGACGATTCCTTACGAGGTGTTTACAAATATTTCGGAGCGGGTGAAAAGGGTGTATTGGCAGGAGTGAGCGGGGGACTCTTGACCTCTAACCCCAAGATTTAACTTGCGAATGAAACGTATAGTTCTTATATTTGTAAAGTATTCCTCACCTGCCCAGAGGAAGGGTGAGTAATATCCTGCCGAATTTTTGCGCTGCAATAGCGTATATCCCTCTTTTTTCAAGCGTAATGAGAAGCCTTAATTGACCCAAACCTGGTTTGGCCGGTATTTGTATATCGTGCTTTACAAGACAAACCGGAATTGGGCGATTGATTACTTCAGGAGTTATACCCTCCATGAAGTGTATAATATGTTTGCATCTACCTGATAAGACAAATTCAATCACTCATTTTAAATCAATTCATTATGCTTCAAATGCGTCTCAATTCCCAATCAGCCCTTTGGGCCACAACACAAGGAAAGGAAAGGAAAGGAAAGGAAAGGAAATCTGATAATTTATGGAACGCTCCTGATCTTTCTGAACATGTTTCCCGGTTTTATTTCTGCCCAAACGCCTTCCTGTTCGTGGTTGAATGATTTTTCGATAAATATCGTACCCAAACTGCCCGGTACTGCACCCTCTTATCCTGGCTGCCCGACGCCGGATTGCGACGAATTGATGTACGAGGTGTATGTCACGACAAATGCCGCTTACACCTCCTTTGAGTACAGCTGGCTATCGATTCAGGCACGCATAAACACTAATGGATCAAGCAGTTACATTGAAACTGACTTAACGCGCGAATCCTGCTCACCGGCATGGAATGCCGCCCAGTTTGCCGTTGAAAACGACCCTGGTGGGTTCGGCCTGGTAACCCTTAATTTGGGTGATCCATTCAGTACTACTTACCCTTCCGCCCTGGGTCAGGTAATACCCTTAACCAACGGCTCTGCTCTGTTATTTACCATAGTAGTACATGCGCCGGCTGGCGCTCCTGTCAACTGGCAAAACCCGAGCACCGGGGTCAACCCGTATATTTCAGTTTATGCCAAAAATGTTCAATTTGGTGCGAATTGTGCCGGCGAACTTGCTGTCAATTACGGCGGCGCATTATCGCCTAATGTAACCATGCCCGTACCCGGCAATTGTACCGATGGAGCGGCCTACTTTTTTGACGTGCCACAGCAAACGCAAACCTACATGGGCAACTTGCTTGATGCCGTGCCTATTCCTATCGTACTGACCGGTCTGACCTCCGGAACGGTTTTAGAAGAAATTGAAATCGTCGCGCTTGTAAAGACGCAGAATTACATGGAGTTCGGCAATGTGCAAAGCGATCTTTTCCCTTGTCCAGGCGGCATTCTCGACCCGGACAACTGCTCCATCAAGATAAGAGACTATGAAAGCGGCGGCTTCAAATACCGGGAGATCAGTGCCCTGGCCCATAATGTAACCGTGGGCAGCGCCCACGATATTTTGTTGAATATATACCTGCTTGGACCACTAAACGAATCTATTGCAGATTGCGCGGAGGTGACGCTGCAGTCACTCAGAATCAAACGGAATGGCGTCTGTTGCTCCGTGCCGGTCGCGACGGCCAACGGCTACCCCTCGGCAACCATTTGTTACCAGGGCTCGCCGATTTGTCCGGAATTCGACCTGGCTGTGACGGATCTGCCGACCGGCAACGATTGTGAAATCAGATACCGGGTAGATTTAAACTGGAGTTATCAACAGGCCTCATTCAACGTAGAAGAACTGCGTTTTCGCTTGCGCTTCTCATACAACGGCCCATTGAGTGTGTCGGCACAAAATAATTCCCTGTGCGCCAGCTGCCTCAGCATTACTTCCCCGGGGCAAGGGCTTCATGAAATTACCATCAACCTGACCAATACCCTCGTGAACAAAGGAAGCGGGTTTGATCTGGTGTTTTCCGGTACGGAAGGTTGCGTAACCGGATTTTTATTTCTGGAATCCACCATCGACGTGGTAGGCTCTTCCAAATGTGTGCCCGAACTGCTCCCCCCCTACACCACTGGCAATTACTCCAGGTGTTTTGCGCGGCTTGCCGGGAACGTATTTTACAAAATGACTCAGGACTGCGCCGATTACCTCATTCAGGCACAACCTGTATCGGGCCAGGTACCTGGCTGCACATTTTACAATACGCTCGAAAACCAAACCGAAGCCTGGTCTTTTTGCGTATGTAAGCCTAACTTTCCCTATCAGGTAACCTGTTCGCGGCCAGGCGCGCCCAACTGGTTGAATAATGTCAGCACCTTCGACCTGGTACTGATTTCAAAACATGTACTTGGGATTGAGCCGTTTAATAATACGTTTAAATATGTCGCAGCCGATGCAAATTGTAATGGGGTAGTGACGACATTTGATATTTCTGAATTACGTAAACTGCTTTTGGGTATCGTTAATGAATTACCCAATGGGGTTCCATCTTACAAAATACTGGGAGCGGTTCCACCAATTCCGATGGGTAATTTTATCTCAGTTGGCTCTAACCCATATTGCCAATCTCAATTCACCAAAACCACTTCATCTGCCTCCGACGACATCAATTTCTACGTGGTAAAAACAGGCGACGTCAACTGGAATGAAGGTACTAATCCGGTTGCCTGTTTTTCCAACGAAGATGCCGAAGACCGGAGCGCTCGTACGATCCCTGTCCAAATAATCAACCCTGTCGCACAGGCGGGCGAGATGATTCGTATTCCTCTCGTGTTTAGCCAAAACGAATCGGTCGCAGCATGGCAAATGGAACTGGGTTTCGACGCCAGCCGTATGCAATACGCCGGGTTTGAACCGGGAATTTGGCCCACCGAGGTGTTTGTAGGTGAAACGGATGCCGATGCTGGCCGCTTGCGTTTACTTTGGTACGACGAAGCTGGAAAAGAAATTCAGGTGGAAACCGGTACTGTCATTGGCTACCTGAGTTTTCACACTTCGGCTTCCTTAAACGAGACTGAACTTGCCATTCAG
>JADZFP010000306.1 GCA_020849825.1 Saprospiraceae bacterium | reverse complement strand
CCCCGCCCCCCCCGGTTATGCCGCCCATTCTCGATCAGCCAGCCAACTACCACACCGGCGATTATCTCTCCCAGTGGGCCGAGATCGACAGCCTCGACGCTGCCGGATTGCCGCAAAGCGCCCTCGAAAAAGTGGAAGCCCTCTACCAGCGCGCCAAGGCCGATCGCAATCAGCCCCAGATCGTCAAAACGCTGATGTACAGAGGCAAATATGCCGTCATGCTCGACGATGCAGGCATGATCAAGGCCATTCAACTTTTTGAACAAGAAGCCAAAGACGCCCCTGTGCCCGAACGCGCCATCCTGCAAAGCATGCTTGGCGAAGTCTATTCGACCTACCTGAGCAATCAAATCTGGGTCATTCGCGACCGCACACCAATCCCCGACGGCGAGGGCGGCGACATCCTGACCTGGTCGGCCGATCAAATCGAACGCAAGGCGCTGGAATACTACAACCTGTCGGTCGACGACGAAGCGGCCCTGCGCGCCGTGCCCACCGACTACCTCAAAGACATCAGCTTGCCCGGCCAGCAAGACACAGTCGCCAAAACCCCCTTGCGCACCAATCTTTATGATTTTCTGGCGCACCGGGCCTTGCACCATTTTACCAGTGAGAGGAGTTACCTCACCCAACCCGCCTACAAATTTTACCTTGACGGCGAACAGGCCTTTGCACCGGCCGAAACCTTTATCGGCGCTGCATTCTCTACCCGCGACTCTACATCGGGCAAATGGATGGCTATCCGGCTGTATCAAAAGGTAATTGCTGCCCATATCGCCGATAAAAACACGGCCGCCCTCATCGACGCCGATCTGATGCGCCTCGAATTTGCGCACAACAACTCGGTGCGCGACGACAAAGACGATCTGTACGACCAGGCTTTGCTGGCCTTGCATAAAAAACACTACGACCACCCCTCCGATGCGGAAATTCTGTACAAACATGCCCAGTATCTCCGCTACCGCGAGACGCCGGCCGGCGCGCCGAAAGACAATCTGCGCCAGGCCATGAGCGAATTGCAGGATGCCGTCCGCCGCCATCCGGATACTTATGGCGCGGCGTTGTGCAAAAGTGCAATCGAAGAAATCGGGATGCACTCCTTGCAAGTCACCGTGGAAGAAGCCAGCCTGCCCAATCAACCCCTGTTGTATCAGCTGGAGTATAAAAACCTTTCGAAGGTATGGACCAAAGTGGTGCCCGTTTCTGCATTCGGGCGTTGGAACGAATCCGTCGACTGGGAAAAACAGCTCGATAAACTCAACAGCATACGATCAGTGCAGCAACGCGTCTGGACGCTGAACAATCCCGGTGATTACTACGCGCACAAAACGGAATTGTCGCTGGAAGGGCTGCCCGTGGGCCATTACGTGCTTATGGCGGCTGCCGACGAGTCGTTTAGCGACAAAAAAGGCTATGTGGTTTTCAGCGAATTCACGGTAACCAATCTCGCGCCTTTGCGCATCTCGGAGCGGTATGCCGAAAAATTCGTCATCGCTCATCGCGCTACCGGTGAACCCCTGGCTGGCGTGAAAGGCGATTTTTACAAACAGGAATGGGACTACAATCGCTCCAAAACGGTGTTCAAACACATTGGCAACGCCGTAAGCGACCAAAACGGCATGGTTGCCTTCGAACAGCAGACCGATTTCAGCCCCATCGCTATATTCAGTCTTGGAAAAGACACCCTCTACTCAGGCTATTTCAACAACCGCCGTTATTCGTCCGACAGGCCGCGGCAGCAGGAAGTCCGGTTTTTTACCGACCGCGCGTTGTATCGCCCCGGTCAGACTGTGTATTTCAAAGGTTTGCTTTTTGTACGGGATGAAAAAGATGCGCCCGCCATCGTCGCCAACAAGTCGGTGGAGGTGAAATTTTTCGATGTTAACAACCAGGAAAAAGGGCATTTGACCTTGAAATCAAATGAGTTTGGCACATTCAACGGCTCATTCACCGCTCCGACAGGCGGCCTGACCGGACAGATGCGCATCATGATTCCCGGTACAAACGGGGCGGCTTATTTTAACGTCGAGGAATACAAACGGCCCCGATTTGAAGTGAAATTCAAACCGGTGGAAGGCGCCTACCGGGTCGACGAGATGGTTACCATGACTGGCGAAGCCAAAAACTACGCCGGCAATGCCGTCGACGGCGCAAAGGTGACCTACCGGGTCGTGCGCCAGGCCCGTTTCCCCTTCTGGGATTGGGGGTGGTGGAAGCCCATGCCCTGGCGCAGCGAATCGATGGAGATCGCCAACGGCACAACCACGACCGATGCAAACGGCAATTTTGACATAAAATTCACGGCCCTCCCGGATCGCGCCATCCCGAAAAAAGAGCAGCCGGTGTTCGATTACACGGTGTATGCCGATGTAACGGACATCAACGGTGAAACCCGATCGGGCCAGCAAGGCGTTTCGGCCGGTTACGTGGCCCTGACGGTCGCATGGGGCCTCGGCAACGATATCGAAATCGACAGTCTTCGGAATATCTCCCTGACCACCAGCAACCTCGCAGGACAATTTCAGGCGGCTGCCGGCGAGATTACCGTACAGCGGCTGATTGCGCCGAAGCAGTTTTTCAAAAGCCGCCTTTGGCCCAAACCCGACGTCTGGACGCTGGCGGAAACCGATTACCGCCGCGATTTTCCGGAATACCCGTATCGTGAAGAAGACAACCCGGATCAGTGGGGCGGTCCCGATTTTGCCCGCCCCGTACCATTCAATACCGCCAGTGACAAAAAAGTCGACCTGCACGGCGGACGTATGGAAACCGGTTATTACCGCATTATTTTAAAAACAAAAGACGCCTACGGCACGCCGGTTGAATTGAAAAAAGTGGTTCGGGTGTGGGATAAAGACGTGCCGCAAACCCGCTTCGAGCAACCCGCCGCCAGTGCCGACAAAACCGTGCTGGAGCCGGGAGAAACAGCCCGGATTCATATCGGCGGGCGCCCCGTCGGCTTGAAATTCCTGTTTGCCACACGCCGCGGCGATGCGGTGGAAAACATCCGCTGGATCACGACGAACGGCGCTGAAACCATCCCTTTGCCCATCAATGAAGCCGATCGCGGCGGATTGAGCGTGTATGCTTTCACGGTGTACAACAACCGCGTTTACGTTGCCGCCAATCCCCTGACCTTGAACGTGCCCTGGACAAACAAACAACTGAGTATCAGTTACGAAACCTTCCGCGACAAACTTGAACCCGGTCAGCAGGAAGAATGGCGCATCAAGATCAGCGGACCGCAGAAAGACCGCGTGGCCGCCGAAATGGTCGCCGCGATGTATGATGCTTCACTCGATCAGTTTTTGCCGCACGGATGGGCCGGGGTCGACTGGCCCACACATTACGGCAGTCACTGGCTGACCTATCAGGTCGCTTTCGGGGTAAATCAGGGCGATACGCGATACAACGTGCCGCGTAAGACACCGGATATTCCTTCGCGATTCTACCGGAGTTTGAACTGGTTCGGCTTCCCGATGTATGGTGGCTTCTATTTCGCTGACGGCATCCGGGAACGGCAAGTGATGCCCTCGATGGCGCCTGCGCCCGCCGGCGGTATGCCCCGGAAGCGGAAGGCCGCGAAGGATGAGGAAAAAATGGCATTGATGGCATCCGAATCGGTAGCGGGAGAAGCCGAAGAAGCGCCGTCCATAGAAGATCAGGTCTTGCAGCAAATTGAAGCAGGCAATGTGGCGACCGCGCCTCCTCCTCCCCCGGCCTTGCGCAGCAACCTGAACGAAACCGTCTTCTTTTTCCCCGAAATGCGCACCGACGCCGAGGGCAACATCATTCTGCGTTTCAAAATGAATGAAGCCCTGACGCGCTGGAAGTTTATGGCTTTTGCCCATACCAAAACGCTGCAAACGGCGCTCAGCACCCGGGAGGTGGTGACGCAGAAGGAACTGATGGTGATTACCAACCCGCCGCGCTTCCTGCGTGCCGGCGACGTGATCGAGTTTTCGGCCAAGGTCAGCAACCTCTCTCAGGAAAAACTGGTCGGCCTGGCCAAACTCAATCTGTTCGATGCCAATACAATGGAGCCCGTTGGCCCCAAAATGGGTTTGACCAGTTTGAAAAATGACGGGTTAGTTCCATTTACGGTGGAGGCCGGCCAAAGCGCTCCCGTTTCCTGGAAGATTACTGTTCCTGTCGATTACACAGGGGCGGTTGTCTGGCGGGTTTTTGCCGAAACAAAACAATTCCGCGACGGTGAAGAAAGCACCTTGCCGGTGGTAACCAATCGTATGCTGGTGACCGAAACCATGCCGGTGACCGTGCGCGGCGGGCAATCCAAAACCTTCAATTTCGATGATTTCCGCACGGGCCTGCGCAACCCGAACCAGGCTACGGTGCGCTATACCCTCGAATTTACGAGCAATCCTGCCTGGTATGTGGTACAGTCGTTGCCGTATCTGATGGAATACCCGCACGAGTGCAGCGAGCAGATTTTCAGCCGCTACTACGCCAATACCCTGGCGTCGAGCGTGACGCAAAAAATGCCGCAAATCCGGCGCGTATACGACCAGTGGAAAGGCACCGATGCCATGAAATCGAACCTGAGCAAGAATCAGGAACTCAAATACGCATTGCTCGAAGAAACGCCCTGGGTGCTCGATGCGCAAAGCGAGGAACAACAAAAGCAAAACATCGCCCTGCTGTTCGACCTCAACCGCATGGCCGACGAACAGGCGCGCGCCCTGAATACCCTTGCCGAGCGGCAGTCGCCCGCCGGCGGATGGGCCTGGTTTCCGGGCGGCCGCGACAGTTGGTACATTACCCAGCACATCGTGGCAGGCTTCGGGCATTTGCAGCATCTGGGCGCGATTGATCTGCAAAACGACCGCAGAACAGCCGATATGGTGGATAAAGCCCTCGGTTTTTGCGATGCACGCCTGGAAGAACACTACCGCGAAATTGAAAAAGCCGTGGCCAAGGGACAGACGAAATGGGACGACGATCACCTCGATGCGATGGTGATTCACTACATGTATGCCCGTTCGTTCTTCCAGTTTGATCGGGGTTCCAAAATTCAGGCCTACTACCTCGACCAGGCCCAGAAATACTGGCTGGGCAAGGGTCTGTATCAGGAAGGTATGCTCGCCCTCGCCCTGCACCGCGCCGGTCGGGCCGATGCCGCCCAAAAGATCGTTGCCAGCCTGCGCGAACGCGCCCGCATGAAAGAAGAACTGGGCATGTATTGGGCATTTGATTGGGGCTATTACTGGTATCAATTGCCGATCGAAACCCAGGCCCTCATGGTGGAAGTATTCGACGAAGTAGCCAACGACCGCAAAGCCGTGGAGGAACTGCGCATCTGGCTGCTCAAAAACAAACAGACCAACCGCTGGGAAAGCACAAAAGCCACTGCCGAAGCCGCTTACGCTCTTTTGTTGCACGGCGACAACTGGCTGGGCAATACCCAGACCGTGCAGGTGCAGGTCGGCGGCAAAACGCTGCGCCCTGCCGAAGTGGAACCTGGTACCGGCTATTTCAAACAACAATGGACCGGCACGGAAGTCAAGCCTTCGTGGAGCAAGGTGACAGTGGAAAACCCGAATAGCAACCTGGTGTGGGGCGCTGCGTATTGGCAGTATTTTGAGGATCTGGACAAAATTTCCGGGTTCAAAAAGACCCCTTTGACCATCGTCAAACAACTCTACCGCGAAGAAAACTCGCCCACCGGACCCAAACTGATTGCCCTCGACAACGGCGCCCAACTGCACGTGGGCGACAAGATCAAAGTCAGGATCGAGATCCGCGTCGATCGCGCCATGGAATTTGTGCATCTGAAAGATATGCGCGCCGCGGGTTTTGAGCCCGTCAATGTACTGAGCAGTTACCGCTGGCAGGGTGGGCTGGGATATTACGAGAGTACAAAAGACCTCGCAACGCACTTTTTCATCGACTATCTGCCGCAGGGCACCTACGTGTTTGAATACCCGCTTCGCGTCAACCACCGGGGCGACATGTCGAACGGCGTCACGACGATCCAGTGCATGTACGCGCCCGAATTCACCAGCCATTCCGAAGGGATTCGGGTGAAGGTGGAATAAGGCGTCGGAATAAGAATTTGACGAAATAAGTTGCACGCAAAGCCGCAAAGGCCGCCAGGGGGTAAATCCTTGTCGCGCTTTGCGACTTTGCGTGACATAATATTTCCACGATTTTGGGCTGGCCCGACTTGTGCGACTGCCTCATTTAACCGGATCGCTCCGGCGCCAACAATTCCTATTGAATTCGTGGGGGGGGGGCACACAAAAAAAACCTGCCCCGCACGATGAAGTGCGTGAGCAGGTCAAAAACAAAAACCCCTTATTTTTTAATGGCAATCCAGGTTGGCTGGCGGCACGGCTGATTCGAAGAGCGAAAGATCGAGCTGGAGGCCGCGTACCAGCAGCAGAATGCCCGCAATTGCGAGTAAAAATGGTTGGACCAGGCGAAATCTGCGCCTGAAATCCGCTTTCAAGGTTTGTCCGGCCACACTTGCGCCGATCATAAGCGGCGCTGTCCCGAGACCGAACATGGCCATAAACAAGGCGCCGTGCCAGGCATCGCTGCTGGTGATAGCGCCGGCCAGTGCGAGATAAACCATGCCGCAGGGAAGCAAACCATTGAGCAGTCCGACGGCGAAAGACGCACCGGACGGGCGGTGGCGTAGCAGCCGGCCCAGTTTGTTCTGGAGCGGTATGGTAAACGAAGAAAACCACTTGCCACCGGTAAGCAGACGCTCCCAGCGGGTCATAAAAACTGCTGCAAAAAGCATGAGCGCTCCCGCCACGATGGAAGCGATTTGTTGCATTCCGGCGAGTACCAGTCCTTTCCCCAACAGCCCGAAACCGAGGCCCAGGGCCGAATAGGTTAAAATCCTGCCGGCGTGATAAGCCGAGGCCTGTACCGCTACCTGGCGCCGGGCCGCTGCCGGGAGCGGCAGGGCCAACACGATCGGACCGCACATCCCTACACAGTGGAGGCTGCCCGCCAGACCAAGTAAAAAGGCGGTGTACATGTTATCGATCAGGCATGTATGATGGTGACCACGGTTTCTTTATAAAACTTACGGCCGCCGGCGTCCCAGATGACCTCCACGTGCCAGCGACCTTGTGGCAACTGGTCGGTCGGCACTTTCATTTGCCCATTGCTTTCAGCGCTGACGTCGATTGTAAAGTCGTCGGTACCTTCGGCTGCCTGGGCAAATTTGATCTTGCCGCTGGGCTGCCCCAGGTCGGATGGAAACTGAAACAGGACGGTTTTTTCATCGCGGTTGAACACAACACCCAAATCCTGCGGAAGGGATGCGGCATTCTGCTTGCGTTCGAGTCGTTCCTGATAATTCAGGTCGAGCGCGTAGTAATCTTTTTGCACCAGTCGCACATTGTGGCGCCGTGAAGCAAATACCACACCGAGCATCGAGAGGGCAAAAGCGGCATACACGAGCGCGATTCCGGTTCCCCAATTAAGTTTCATGACAGAGTAATTTATGGATGTGGAGAAAATCGATTAAAGATAAAAAACGATCACGGGATCATACGATCGAACAAATCATCAACGGCCAGGACCCATAAAATTGGTTTTTACTTCATCCAGTTTCTCGCCATTGGAATACACTTCAAATACGAGCGGCGTTTTCCGGCCAGTCAGCTGATTGTAGTCGAGCGTGATAAAAAACGAACCCTGGGTCATTTTGTCGCGATACACCGAATCGGGCGCCGTACCGACGTATTTAATTTCGCCCTGCGGCGATACCAGCCGGAGTTCGATGGGCATGTTGTCGGTCGTTTTGTTGATGAGCTGGTAAGTATAAAGGTTGGACAGGTGGTTGGCGTCAACCTCCTGGTACAAAAGCCCCTGCGAGCGCAGGATGATGGTTTCCACGTCGGTGCGACCCAAAAGCAGGGCAATATCGATGCCGATCAGCAGGGTCAGCACAGCGGTGTAGGCCAGTACGCGGGGCGTAAAAATCCGGCGAATACTGCTTTCGATTCCGGTCATGGAGTCGTAGCGGATCAAACCGCGTTTGCGGCCAACCTTGTCCATTACTTCGTCGCAGGCATCGATGCAGGCGGTACAGTTGACGCATTCCAGCTGCGTCCCGTTGCGGATATCGATACCGGTCGGGCAGACGGCGATGCATAATTTGCAGTCGACACAGTCGCCCAATACCGGCAGGGGATATTCCGGTTCTCCGGGCTTTTGCTTTTTGATTTTGCCGCGTGGCTCGCCGCGCACGTGATCATAGGCGATTACGATGGTGTCTTTGACCAATAATACGCCTTGCAAACGGCCATAAGGACAGATTGTGGTACAAACCTGTTCGCGCAAGCGGGCAAACACGCCGTAGAACAGGTAAGAAAAACCGATCATGGCGAGAAACCCGTAGAGGTTTTCCGAAAACGGCGAACGAATGATCGCCAATACGGCATCCATGCCGATGATGTAGGCCAGAAAATAGTTGGAAACGACTACGGCGATGGAAAAGAAGATGAAGTGTTTGAGCGCTTTTTTCCTGATCTTTTCATTCGTCCATGGACCCTGGTCCAGTTTGCGCTGCGCGTTGTAATCTCCTTCGATCCAGTATTCTATGCGCCGGTAAATCATCTCCATAAATACGGTCTGTGGGCATACCCAGCCACAGAAAAGACGGCCGAATACTACCGTAAACAGGATAATGAAGACCAGAAAGGTCAACATGATCAACCCGAAAATGTACAAATCCTGGGCAGTGAAAATCAATCCGAAGATGACGAATTTGCGTTCCAGAACATTGAACAACAGGCTCTGTTCGCCATTTATTTTGATAAATGGCAAAGCCAGAAAGACGATGACGAAGGCCAGGCTAACCCAAATACGGGCGTTGTAAAACTGCCCTTTGGGTTTTTTCGGGTACATCCAAATTCGTTTCCCTTCCTGGTCTACTGTGGCTAAATGGTCGCGAAATTCTTCCT
>JADZFP010000305.1 GCA_020849825.1 Saprospiraceae bacterium | reverse complement strand
CGTGCTGTACTACAAGCTGGAAACGGCCAAAGACAGCGCCACGCGCAAGATGATACAGTCGAAATAAGAGTTTTGAGTTTTGAGTTTTGAGTTTTGAGTTTTGAGTTTTGAGTTGCGCGAGTAACTCGAAACTCGAAACTCAAAACTCAATACTTCAAAATCGGTTTTTGGGATGGCCTCTCTCCACAGGTGGAGGGGGGCTTTTTTATTCGACGTAATCTGCTAACCAGCCGACATTTTTGCTTTTTGACAGTCAATTTTGAAAAAAAAATGGCCGCTTGTCATCACATTTAAAAAATTGAAATAAATTTGTGCCACGATGCACTGTTATTAACCATTTTAATCTTCTGAAATTAATCATAATCTCATGAGTGTAGGTGTACCCTTGGCAGCGCTCACGCCAGGTACGGATAGCAACCAGTCGGGTTGTTATTGTTTCCCGCCCTCGAATCTGCATTTTTCCGTGTTGTTATTTTGGCAAGAATTTTGCTGCTTGTGACAGCAATTTTTTTTGTGTTATGTGCGTAGGGATTGTTTGCCGGCAGCATGAAAGCATGTCATTTATTTACCGCATCAGTGTGGTAATCCAAATATTTTTAATCTCATGAAGAGAAACGGTGCAGTGTTAAACGGCCATTACCGTTATTATTTTTTTACTGGCATTGAAAGCATGGATACTTCCGTGCTTTCAATGCCTTTTTATTTTTAATCGTCCGGGAAGCTGTTGTAGTCTTCCGGATTCACAGTCACCTATATTTATATTTATTTTGTTTTGGTAATTTAAATTTTTAAGAAATGAAAGGAACATTTTCAAAAAAACTGCTTGTTGTACTGACTTTCGTGGCAGGCATGGGAGCAGTTGCCTCGGCGCAACAGTTTCAGACACCGCCCGTGGCTTTGCAGACGATTGAAAGTACGCTGCCCACGCTGGCTACTCCCACCAAGTCGCCTGGCAGTTCCGATGGTTCTTACAGTGCGGTTGTGAACGACAACGCTGTGCTGCTCGTGTACAAGATCTCTTACCTGCAAGAGGTAACGAAAGAGCTGAAGCAAGGCGCCGACACCGCTGCTGCCATCGAAAACGTGTACGTGGCGATTAACAGCCAAAGCAACGGTCGCCCGACGACACATTTGAATGCGGCCCGGCAGTATGCCATCGATCTGCTATCCCAATGAACTGTCGTTTTTACCTGTTTTTATCTCTATTCAAATTTTGATTCTCATGAAAATATTAAACACGATACCTAATTGTCTGAAAGGGGTTTCACTCTTGCCATTGTTCCTGCTGGCAAGTGTTGTTGCTTCGTTTGGTCAGACTTTTACCTTTAACTCCGCGGTGGCCAACCAGGCCATTCCGGATGACGGCTATAACGGCACTTACGCTTCTATGGCCACGAAAACGGTTGACGTAACCGGGTTGCCTGCCAACCTGAATGTAACAAACGTCAGGATCATCATCAACGGCATTGTGCACACCTGGATTGGCGATCTGACGATGAAGACGCAACTGCCCAACGGCCAGACCTTCGGCCTGCTGAGCCGCGTCGGTCTTGCAGAGGCCGCGGATGACGGAACCGGCTGCTGCGGCACCAGTTTTAATTTTAACACCGTTAATCTGACGTTCGACGACGCGGCGGCGATCGACGCCGAGACAGCACCCACGGCCGATCTGACCGGCAATCATAGCCGCCGGCCGAACAAAGGCTCCATCGTTTCTCCCTATACCACTTTTGCCAGCCTGGCCACCGCGCTCGGCCCTGCCAACAATGCAAACGGTACCTGGACGATCGGTATAGGCGACTGTGCCGGCGGCGACGTGGGTTCCTACAACAGCGTCACGGTAGAGATCACGGCCGCCGCTCCGCCGGAGCCCTGCGGCATTGTATGCCCGAGCGATATGACGATAAACCTGCCTCCAGGCGAGTGCGGAGCTTACGTCAATTACGACGTGCACAGCACGGGCGTGTGTGAAATAGTCGGCACCATCAATGGCTTCCAGAGCTCCTTTGCCCCGAGCGCCATCAATTATTACCAAAACAACGCGGGAGCGTTCACTAATCCGCCCACGCCGTTCACTAACGCCCAAGCCACGACCTTCAACAGCCCGACGAATACCACCTTCACCCTGGTTTCAACCGACGTGGGCACGGGTTCCGGTGCGCCTTCGCTATGGTTCTATAATGGTGTGGAATGGACGGTAAATGCCCCAACCACGATTTCTTTTAACTGGACTTATACAACCAACGACGGAGCGTTTTGGGATCGTTTTGTAGCATTGGTAGGCAGCGCCACCAATAACTTTGCAAACAACAACCTCAACACCCAGATAGGCAACTGGACGGCCATACACAATATCAACGGCGCGACCAACCAAAGCGGTACATTTTCAGTAACGCTCAACCCTGGCCAACGCCTCGCCTTGGCTGCCTTTACTGTGGATGGCGCTTTTGGCCCTTGCACGATTAATATATCAAATTTCACGGCGGTTTCGGTTGTGCCGGCTGAGCCTGAACTGGTGCAAGGCCTGCCCAGCGGCGCATTTTTCCCGATCGGCACTACCAAAAATGTGTGGACCGTCGACCTGGCCGGCAACGACGACCCCATGTGCATGTTCAGCGTGACGGTATTGGAATACCCCAACCCGATCTCTTCGCTGGTGTGCAACGACCTGGTGCAGATTTCACTGGATGCAAATTGCGAAGCGGTAGTCGGCGCTGACCAGATACTGGAAGGCGGGCCTTATGGCTGCTACGACGATTATATCGTAGAACTGGACAAAACGGCGCCCTTCGGTAACGGCCCTTGGGTGCCTGCCGTGCTTGGCCCCGCCGACGTGGGCAAGACTTACCAGATTCGGGTAGTTGATCCGGAAAACAACAACAACAAATGCTGGGGCAATATCAAGATTGAAGACAAATTGCCTCCGGTGCTCGTTTGCGAACCCAAAACGATCCCCTGCAACGCCAGCACCGACCCGTCCGCGCCGCCTACCGTGGCTACCGTATCGGGCGACGCTGATTTCGCGATTGCCGATGCTACTACCACCCTTGTTAATATCAATGTGCCGGTAGGCGCCACGATCACCGATGTAAACGTGGTGTTCCAGACCAATCACACCTGGGTAGGCGATATCGATGCGCGCCTGACCTCCCCGGCCGGCACAGAGGTCATTCTGTTCGATCGCCCCGGTAGTCCGGTGCCGGGTGGATTTGGCTGCGCAAATGATGGTATTGACGCGATATTCGACGATGAAGCCACTTTGACCGCGGCCCAGTTTGAAACAACGTGCAACGCCGCACCTCCAACAATTGCCGGTACCTATCAACCGGTAAATCCCTTGTCAGCTTTCGACGGACAAAACTCGGCGGGCACCTGGGTGCTTCGGGTGCAGGATTTTGTTGGCGGCGATGGCGGTCCTGTTAGTTTTGCGCAGATCAATATTTCCGGCATCCTCGAAGGTCCGGGCTTCCCGAATGATCTGGTCTACCAGGTGGACGTTTTCCCGACGGGTACGGCCGGCACATACATTGTATCGCAGGGCGCCGGCACGCCGGTCATGGAACCCTGTTCCGATGCGACGCTTAGTTTTATAGATTCCGAAGTTGCCCAAAGTATCCAGGTCCCACAGGTTGTTGCCCGGGAAGTTTTGCAAAGAACCGCCCACCTGGTGCATGGCGATCACCTGGCTGGTTTGCGGGTCGATAACCTGGATCATCGCGCTGATCGAGGCGATGCGCGAGCAGTTGTCTTCGATGATCACGTCCGGAAGATCGGTCGTGGCGCAGCACGTGAACGGATCGGTGCCCACCGTGATCTCGGCCGGGCACGTCATCGCCGGACCGGAATCGTCCAGCACTTTGATGATCTGGTTGTGGCTTAAAGAGCCCGCAACGCACCAGTCGATCACTTTCCATTCGCGCAGGATTTTGTACGTGCCGTCGCACACTTCGATCACATTATCTTTATACGTCCAGTTGATGGAGCAGCCGTCGGGCTCGCCAAATACGTAGGGATAGCCCTGCCGCCCGGTGCTTTCTAAGTAATCCGGCGAAGGATAGGCCGAGTTGCACTCCAGGGCGTCTTCGTCAACGTCGTCATAATTCGGCGGCACCGTCACGTCGGCTAAGGAAGGACGGAGCAGACTGATCACTTGAATACAAGTCGCAGTGTTGCCGCTGGCGTCGGTGGCTGTCCATTTGCGGTTGATCACCTT
>JADZFP010000304.1 GCA_020849825.1 Saprospiraceae bacterium | reverse complement strand
TTCATTTGCTTCTGAAGTGCAATTTGCCTAAACACGTACTTTTGCCGACCCGAATCTTTTAACAACACAATGCAATGAAACTCAAACTTACACTTGCCGCAATTTTCGCGCTCGCGCTCAGCCTTCCCCTTTCTGCCCAGTTGCGCTACGGTTTTAAAACCGGTCTTAATTTCGCCCGCATCGACGGGCCTTCCGAACTCGCGCCCTCGGGAGAAAGCCTTGAATCGTGGAAAAACGTGACGGGCTTCCACATTGGCATGTCGCTGGGTTATAATTTTACCGATAACTACGGCGTGCGCGGAGAATTTTTGTACTCAAAAAAAGGCGCCAAATACGAATTCAAAGGCCCTTCGTATCGTATTTTCAACTACGACGGCGGCAGCACGTACAGCACCGGCGTCACCAACTATCTGGTCAATATCAACAACTCCTACTTCGACCTCCCCATTTACGGGTATGCCCGCTGGGGCGATTTCGAATTGTCGGCCGGCGGTTATCTGGGGTTGCTGATCGGTTCCTACGGCACGGGTTCGCTCACGTACGAAAACGGAAAAACCGAATTGGGCAACTCCATCGACCGAATCCAGTTCAACCTCGATTACAACTATCGCAAAGATGATCCGGGGCAGGGAGACGACGGCTCGACTTTTGTCGTTAAAGTAGACAACCGCAACCTCGAATTGCCCAAGCAACTCGGCGCGTATTACGACTACCCCGAAGACAAGGGCTCGCTTTTCAATACCCTCGACTACGGCCTGATCGGCGGCGCTTCCTACTATTTCAGCCGCTCGCTTTACCTCAGCGCCCGCCTGCAATACGGCCTGGCCGACCTGACCAACAATGATGCCGACCTGGCCCGCGGCGCAACCAATGCGGACAAATCGCTGATCTACCGCGACGACAACGACCGAAACTTCAACGTACAGGTATCCGTAGGCTTTAGTTTTTAAATCCATATTTTCGCAGGGCCCCAAGCCTGCCGCCTGGCGGTTTTCACCACAACCAACTTTTACCTTGTCGCAAACCCAACCGATTGTTATTCATGAAAATAAAACTGCCCGGACAGCGCCTTTTGACCGGCGCCCTGCTCCTCCTCGCCCTGTTGGCAGCCTGCCGCAAATCCGTATTCGATGATACGGAACTGGCCGACCATAGCGCCGAATACGCTTTTCCGCTGTTCAACACCACCCTGAACATCAAAGACCTGATGGATCAGGTGCTCAACGATACCCTGGCCGGCGATACCATTCAGGTAAACGCCGACGGGACTATGACCCTGTTCTACTCTGGTGATGTGGCTAAAAAGCCCGCCACGGATATTTTTACGTTTTTTGAAACCGGCCTGGTTCCTATTGCCGATACGTTCACGGTCGCGCCCTTTGAAGCACCGGACTCCGTGACAATCCGGCGCGCCGATCTGAAAAGCGGCACGATCAATATCGTGATCAAAAACTCGCTGCCGGACTCCATTTACGGGACGTTCTATATTCCGCAAATGACCAAAAACAACGTGGTGTTTGCCTACCCGTTCCATTTGCCGCCCAATGCCACACCCCTGCCCTGGATCTCTCCGACGATCAGCGTGGCGGGACATATCCTGCGCTCGGATAACAACACCCTCGAATTCCGCTACGAAGCCTACGACAAATTCGGCAATCGTATCAAAGTGCCCGAAATCGCACCCGGCGCGCCGGGCGTGGGCGTGGTGTTCAACAACCTCGAATTTTCGTACCTCGAAGGCTATTGGGGCTATACCGAATACCCCCTGACCCGCGATACCATCGAGATCGACATCAACCAGACCGACCTGAAAGGCGACGTCAAAGTGGTCAATCCCAAGGTGACCATGACGGTGTTCAACTCCTGGGGCTTCCCGACGCGCGGCGTGGTCAAATACCTGGCGTTTATCGGGCAGGACGGGCAGGAACTGGCGCTGGAAAGCACTTTGTTCAACAACGACAGCGTCGATTTCAATTATCCCTCCTGGGCGGCCAACGAGGTCGGACAAACGAAATACACGTATTTTACCCTCGATACTTCGAACTCCAACATCGCCGATATCTTCAACGCGCAACCTACCCGTCTGATTTACGACGTGGCCGGTATTTCCAATGCGCTGAAAGACCCCTCGATCGTCGGATTTATGACCGACAGCAGCGTGATCGGCCTGAATATGCGGGTAGAACTGCAACTGGCCGGTTCGGTGAAAAACTTCGGCGCCGAACAAACGCTTGACCTGAATTTTGGCGAAAACAGCGAAATCGACACCGCCAAAATCGAATCGGTGGAATTCAAACTGGTCACTGAAAACGGCACGCCCATCAGCAACCGCGTGCAATTGTATTTCCAGGATTCACTGGGCGTGGTGATTGATTCCCTGTTTGCCGACGGCGCCCGCGACATCATGCAGGCTGCCCCGGTCGACAACCAGGGGCTGGTGTATGCCGTACAACGCACGGAAACATACGTGCCGATGGACGTCGCCCGTTTCGACCGCATCCGGCAGGCCAAAACCGCTTACCTGAAACTTGCTTTCAGCACGTACACGGCCCCCGACGGCAGTCAGCAACCGGTCAAACTGCTCGCCAACATGAACGTCACGTTTAAAATGGGCTTGAAAGTCCGAACAAGGAATTAGGTGCCTCAACCTGTCCTTTTCCTTTCTTTATCCTTTAACAGCCCATTTTATTCACATGCGTAAATTCAGTTTCGTTCAAATATTTTTCCTGCTGGCAAGCCTTCGCCTGGCAGCCCAGCAGGAACTCATGCTGCAGCAATTGCCCGAACTCTGGCATGCCAACGCCACCAATCCGGCCTTTTTTCCTGAAGATAAAAAGTTTGCCATCGGCTTGCCCTCTTTCGTGCTCGATGCCCGGCACAGCGGCGACATTACCTACAACGATATTTTTCGCCGCGAAGACGGCAAAAACCTGCTCGACCTCGGCGCTGCGATCGACAAACTCGATCCCGAAAACAAGGTCAATTATCACCAGCGGCTCGAAACCGTCACCCTGGGCTTCCGGATGGGCAACGGCTGGGCTTTGCAGGCCGGCCACTCCATTCGCCTCGATGCGCACATTACCTACCCCAAAACGCTTGCAGAAGTATTGTGGAACGGCAATGCGGCCTATCTGGGAGATACTTTGCAGATTGCCCCTGCGGCCGATTATGCCAAATGGCAGGAGCTGCACCTCGGCCTGAGCAAAAACTTCGGTCCGGTGCGCATCGGCGCCCGGGCGAAATACCTCGGCGGCGTAGGCGGCCTCAGAACCGATGAAGACCATCGCAGCGCCACCGTTTACACCGACCCCGATTTTTACCAACTCACTCTGCGCACCGATTACGCGTTCAACGCGGCTTATACCGTGGGTTCAATCGACACGGCCGGCCTTGCATTCGAGATCAAAAACGACGCCGATAAGGGAGGACTGTTTTCGTCCAGCAACGGCTATGCCTTCGATCTGGGCTTGCAGGCCAAACTCGGCGAACGCCTCACTATCAATCTTTCAGTGCTCGACCTGGGCGGAAAAATCACCTGGCGCGACGATCGGGCGGCGTATTTCCGCAGCAAGGGGGAATTTTTGTACGATGGCGTGACCTTCCCCGGCGAGGA
>JADZFP010000303.1 GCA_020849825.1 Saprospiraceae bacterium | reverse complement strand
GGTAATAGGTGTATTTCTGCTCTCGATATGCCTGGCGCATTGCGGTATAATTCGACGGGTGTGGAATTTCATACCTTACTTGAAAAGAAATCATACAAAGGCGTCGTTCAGATCAGGATTTCGGAGAAATCCTGCATTTTTGTAATAATTCGGTAGACGCCTGTTTTTACCCCCAAGCATGAGCGGAAATAAACCGCCCAACGCCAGGCATATCGAGCGCAGCAATACACCTTTTACCCAACGCCTAACACCCAACACCCAGCACCCGACTATGGCTACGCATCAACCCGACGCGCCTTCCGACGAAACCGGTGGCGCAATGTTTGGCAAACAGATTCTTTTGCTGGCTTTGGTGATCATTGCCGGAATTGTCATTTACAAAACCTTTCTGGCCGACGGCGGTCTGTCGGGCTTGTTTGGCGACAAGCCGAAGGACGTGCAACTGACCTACGTACCCTCGGATTTTCAGCCTAATCTCGATGAAGAATCCACCCTGCGCATTCTCGCCGACCCGACCAAAAACCGCAAGGAATTCGATGCGCTGGTGTACAATTTCAACCTTTCGTTGCTGTACCACGTAGCCAACCGGATGAACCTGCCCGACAGCCTCAAACGGCGGCTCGAACCAATGTATCAGCAACACCACGATTATCTGAAAACCATGTATTTCAATGATTTCGTGGCGCTGAAAGACACCACTGCGAGTTTATACGAAACGTTTTACAATGATAATGCCAATCAGGCGGTCCAGATTTTTAATGAAGTAGCGGGCAAATACACCTGCTTCTTCGTCACGCAAATCATGGCTACGCTGTTGAAAGTCAACAACGGCCGATTTGTCGGAAAGGGAAAAGACGTGGGGACGCCCTGCGACCTGGCCATCAACGAGGCATTGCGGCCTATGGTGGATCGCTTGCAGAAAAAAGCGGCGATTTATGATTTTTCCGCCTCCCGGGGGCTGCTGAAAGAGAAGGTAAGGGTGGGTATTGCCGAACTGGGCACCTACGAGTTGCGCAGCAGGCTGGCTATGGATAAAACGCTGCAATACAAGGTGTTCGGGTTTTCCATTTCTGAAACGGATATCCAAATCGAAGCGATCAGCGTGATTAAGGCCGGCTTCAAGCTCGACCAGTTTTTCGATGTGACGTTCAGTCCCAGCAAAGGCATCGTGTACGTCAAACTGCCGCAGCCGACCATCCTTTCACACGAAGTTTATCCGCGCGTCGACAAGCTCGACGTCGGGCTGCTGGCGGGTATCAGCGGGCAGGAAATGAACGAGAATTTCAACGCATTGCGGCGTCAGTTTCGCGACGATGCCATCAACAACGAACATGTATTGGAGCACGCCAAGGCACGTGCCGATACGGTCATGCAGTTGATGATGGGCCCCGTAGTGAAGTCGATGGGTCGCAACTACAAACTTGAAGTGCGGTTCGAGGGTACGCCTTCGCCCGACGTCATGGAAGCCCAACGGCAGGGCACGGCGCCAGCCAATCAGCCCGGACAGATCAGTCGTCAGCCTGCAAATACCAACGGGCAACGCAGGTTGCCGCAGTGAGCGTTACTGACCGGCGACCGGCTGGCCGCTGCGCATCAATTGAAGGGCTTTTTCCACGGCCGGGTCATCATCGTTCAGTACGCTGAACATTCCTTTGTCCTGAAACAAGGTTTTGCCCAGCCGGGCTTTCAGTTGCAGTTTCAATTCGTTGCGACAGGCGTTGATCTGCCGCTCGTCGCGCGGGGTGCCGTGACTTTCTGCATAGACGACCAACTGATCGAGCTGAGCATCGGAAATGCTGTAAGAATTCAAAAAGGTTGGTAAATCGCCCGGCAGCGTGCTCCGATCGGTCGTTTCCATCCAGCGGGCGGTGAATTGCGGTATTTGTTGTCTGACGTTGAAGTAGTAGTCGTTGGCAAAACTGGTGTCGAGCGGAATAAATACGTCGGGGCTCACGCCCCCGCCGCCGTACACGATACGGCCGAGGCCGGTGTAGTATTTCGTGGTGTCTTTGATGGCTATTTTATGTGCATCGGAGAGCTCGCCGTTGGCCAGCCGGCGTTCGTTTTCGGCGTCGTAGTCTTCGCCGTTGTTGTATTCCCGTTGAATGCAGCGTCCGCTGGGCGTAAAATAGCGGGCCACGGTCAGGCGTAGCGCCCCGCCGTCGCCGAGCGGGTATTGTTCCTGTACGAGGCCTTTACCGAAAGAGCGCCGGCCGATGATCCAGGCGCGGTCGTGGTCTTGCAGGGCGCCGGCCACAATCTCGCTGGCCGAGGCGGAGCCTTCGTCGATCAGCACAGCGATATTTTGGATGTTGAAACGGGCGCGCCCGCTGCTTTTATACTCCCTGCGGCCTTCCACGCGGCCTTCGGTGTACACAAGCAGTTTGTCGGCAGGGAAAAACTGGCTCAACAGGTCGCTGGCTTCGTTGAGATAACCGCCCGGATTGCCTCGCAGGTCGAGCACGAGGTTTTTCTTGCCCTGTTCGTCGTACATGGGCCGTACCGCCTCCATGAATTCCTGGTAGGTACGGGCGCTGAAACGGTTGACTTTGACGTAGCCGGTCTGGGCATCGAGCATGTAGGCCACTTCCACGCTTTTCATCGGGATGACGTCGCGGATGATGTTGAAATAGCGCAGGTTCGGTTCGTAACCGCGTCGAATACCAAGCCGCACCGTGGAGCCTTTTTCTCCACGCAGCAGATTGTAGATCCGACCGTTGTCGATTTTTACGCCCGCGATAAGTGTATCGTCGATAGACACAATTTTATCGCCAGCCAGCACCCCGGCTGTTTCGGAAGGCCCACCGGTCAGCGGCGTAACCACTTGAAGGGTATCATCGACAATCAAAAACTCGATGCCGATACCCTCGAAGTTGCCGCTCATGTCTTCTTCGACGGCCGCCAGCTCTTCGGGGGTGATGTATACGGAGTGTGGGTCGAGTTGTTCGAGCAAGTGTTCGATCGCGCCGTTTTTGAGGTCGGCGACATGGACGGAATCGACGTAGCGGGCCTCGATATAACGAAGTATTTCATCCAGTGTGCCTGCAATGGGGCCTGCCTGGCTTCTCCCGGACAAGAGCCGGATATGGCTGTCGAAATGCGGAAGTTGCTGCCCGATAAACATACCCGCGGCCAAAACCAGGGCCAACAGCAACGGAAGACGAATTTGAAATTTGGAAGGAGAAGGATCGTTCATGCGTCAGGAACAAAACAGAGGGGAGGAGGTTTATCTTGTTGAATTATTTAAAACTCCGAAACAAATTTTGCGTTTCGTTTAAAATTTATCAATCATTGCGCCGTTTTACCACCTGCAAATGAAAACAGTAATCTTATGACAATGTCCAACCAAAGTCCCCCTGCCTCGGAGCAGCCAGAGCTGGATGAGCTCGACAAAAAGATTTTAGCCAAACTCGTGGAAGACGGCAAATTGCCCTACACGGAAATAGCCAAGGAACTGTTCGTTTCCAGCGGTACCATCCACGTCCGGATGAAAAAGCTGGAACAGGCCGGTGTTGTCACCGGTTCCAGTTTGCGATTGGATTACCACAAACTGGGGTACGATATCACGGCTTTTTTGGGTATTTATCTCGATAAAAGTTCGCTGTACGACGAGGTGTCCGAGCAATTGAAGCAAATTCCGGAGATTGTGGAGGCCAATTACACCACCGGTTTGTACAGTGTTTTTGTCAAGATCGTGTGCAAAGATACGAACCACCTGCGCCTCGTTTTGCACGATAAGATCCAGAAGATTGCAGGTATCCAGCGGACGGAGACATTTATTTCGCTGGAACAAAGTATCAATCGTCCCGTAAACTTCCTCGATTCGGATTGATTCGCTCTTTTATATCGATTTTGCTGGTTGCCGGGTGCGCTTGTTGGCTATCGGCACAGGAGTCCCGCCCGTACAAAGGCTTGCGGATTGCTGTATTTAATTTTGAGGTCATCAAAGCGTCCGAGCATTTGATGTTGTTGCGTTGCGACATGGCCAACACAGGCCGTTATGCTTTGCAGATGGATAAAAACAACCCTCCACCAGCCGCATTGTTGGTAGAAATGGATACCGCACGGATGCCTGATCTGCTTCGGGGGCGCGAAGCGAATCTTGAGGCGGCGATTTCTCGTCAAAAGATCAAACTGCAGCCGGGTGAAATTCGGACCGGGTTGGTATTGAAAATCAAGTTGTCGCCCGCGCCATCGTCCACCGCTGCTTCGGCTGCTACTTCATTGCATTCCGAACCGGCGGGCTGCGGCGATCTGGTGTTCGACACGGTTTATATCGGCGCTCGCGACGACAAATTTGCGACGATACATTATACCCTTCGAAATAAGGGCGCAGGGGCGCTTTCTTTGTCCGGAAAGCCCAGGCGGCCTTCTGAACGGATTGTGTTGAACGTCTATTTTGTCCGGGAAAGCAAACTTACGCGTGGCGCTTTGCTTGCGGGCGGCGATGTTTTGGAGCCGGCTAAAAACCGGGACAACAGTCTGTTGCTGCCCGGCGATGCGATCAGCGGGGAGATTGAGATCAGTTTGCTCGACCGCACGGCTTTTGCGCCCAATCTGATGCTGGAAATCAATCCTTTTCAGGCTGTTCAGGAGTGTCGATATTCCAACAACTTTTGGTTGCTGGTGCCTGATTTTTAGGAAAAACAAACATGAGGCAACACTATGAGCATAAAAAATAAAGGGGCAACAACCGTTGCCCCTTTATTTTTTAAAACTGTTTCGACATTATTGGTTGCGGACCAGTGTGACATCGCCTTTGAATATTTCGACGACACCGTCGGCAAATTCAATTTCGGCATACCAGACGTACACGCCCGGTGTGACTTTTTCGCCGCGTACTTTGCCGTCCCAGGCAAATGCCGGATCGGGTACGTTGCTGGGTACTGCAAGATAGTCGTCGACCTGGAAGACGGCATCGCCCCAGCGGTCGAAAATCAGCCATTTGCGCACTTTCGTGACACCGGTACCGGTATAGATCGACAGCAGAGAGTTGGCCGGGTCGTTGCTTTCCGGGTCGAAGATCGTAGGTACGTAAACCAGTCGGTCTTTGCGTACGATGACGAGCACTTCGTCGGATGCTTCACAACCGTTTTCGTCGATCACCGTGATACGTTGACGGTAGGTCGCCGTGGGCATCCAGGTGTAGTCGAGGCAGGTAGTATCGCAGTGTGCCAGCGGGTTCCAGGACCAGGATTCAACCGGCACGTTGTCGTCGTTGACGATTTCGGCGGCCACAGTCACTTCTTCACCCAGTTGGATGGTAATGTCGTCGCCAAGGCTCACGAGTAACTGGTCGGGCGAGCTGATCGACACCGTTGTATCGATTTCGCAACCGTTGGCGTCGAGCAGCGACACGGTATAGTCGCCGGCTGCCAGGCTGTTGAAGCCCTGTACGGGTTCGCCATTGGCGTCGGTCAGGGTGAATTCGTAGGGCGGGGTACCGCCGATCACACTGTTGACTTCAATGATACCGGAGGTTTCGCCAAAGCATCGGATATCCTTGATGGCGAGGTCGAATCCTGTGGGCACTTCCGGGTCGTTTTCTACCAGTACCGTTGTCGTGCCGGTACAGCCGTTGTCGAGGTCCGTAACAAGCAGGGTGTATTGGCCGGGGGCGTCAACCAGCAGTTGGAGTGTGTTGGCGCCGCTCAGGATATTTCCGCCGGTTGTCGTCCATTGATAAGTGAATTCGGGGCCGACCGACGTGCCGGTGCCGAAAATGTTGATTTCCGGTGTGTTGCAATCCAGAAACTCGGGTGTAGCCGCATTGGCCAATGGCGCTGCAAAATCTGCAGTTACCACGACATTCAGGTCGACTTCACAGCCGTTGGACGACATAATAGTGAAGGTGTAGTTGCCCGGCTGGGTTACCGTCGGTTGCGGATCGGTAGAGCTGAAATTGCCGGGGCCCGACCAGATGAACGTTGCGTTGGGCGTCGTTACAACACCGCCAATGGTGGAGGTTCCGTCGTTGGCACAATTGAGTACTGTTCCTTCGGCCGTTCCTTGCGGGAAGTTTTCATCTACGAACATTTCGATCGACTGTACAACCGTGCAACCGTTAGGAGGAGTGACGGTTATGGTGTAAAGACCTGCCTGATCGACGTTGACGACCGGGTCGTCCTGATTGCCGAAGTTGATGTCGACGCCTTGCCACAGGAAAGTGGAGCCGGCAGCCGAGCTGGTTACCGTGAGGGTGCCTTGCGGCTCGGCACAGGTGATTGTATCGGTGGTCAAGGTGACGGTCGGCGGCTGGTTATCGAGTGTGACAACCACGTTGTCGCTGGCCTGGCAATTGGTTTGTGTATTGGTAACCAGCAGTGTATACGTACCGCCGACGCTGACGTTCGGGCTAATTAAACCCTGGTTGTTGGCATTGATACCGGGGCCCGACCACAGGAACTGGATGGTGCCGCCGGTTGTAGAGTTCGTCCCGTCGAGAATG
>JADZFP010000302.1 GCA_020849825.1 Saprospiraceae bacterium | reverse complement strand
GTGTTTGCGCATGGTGCATGACCAGATGGATGCTGAGGACGTGTTACAGAATGCGTTCGTGGATATTTTTACAAAGATGGACAGTTTTCGCCACGAGTCCACCATCGGAGCTTGGATCAAGCGCATCGTCGTCAACCACTGTATCAATTTTCTGAAAAAGAAAAAGCTGCAATGGGAAGAATTGGACGACCGCCACGCCAACCTCCGCGACGACTACGAACCGGAAACCAATGAGAGCCGCCTGAGCGTGGAGCAGGTCAATAAAGCCATTATGATGCTGCCCGACGGCTACCGAGTTGTTTTTTCGCTGTACCTGCTGGAAGGCTACGACCACGAGGAAATATCTGAAATCCTCCAGATTTCGGAAGCCACCTCCAAGTCGCAGTTCAGCCGGGCCAAAGCCAAACTGAGAGACATTTTGTCTGATAAAAAGAAAATCAATTAATTATGAAACACGATAGCTTGGAACAATTCATTCGGGATCACCGCTCCGAATTCGATGCCGAGCATCCGCCCTTGCATATTTGGGCGGGCATCGAAAGGCAATTGGGCACAGAAAAAAAACCTGAAAGTGCCGGACACGCGGCGCGGGTTTTCTCCATCTCCCGATTCAAAATGGCCGCAGGCATTGCCGCATTGCTGGTAGTGGGCTTTATGGCCGGACTCGGCTTGGCCGGCCGACAGCAATCTTCGGTCATGGCCGAAATTGAGCAGGTCAACCCGGATTTTAGGGAAGCCGAAAAATACTACAATGAACAGATTGATTCCAAAATAGCTCAGTTGGCATCTTACAAAACGGAAGCCGCGCCTGTGCTGGAAGACTTGGCCCAGGTGGACGAGATGATGCAGGAACTCAGACAAGAACTGGCTTCAGCGCCTGCCGGAGCCGAGGAGCAAATTGTTTCCGATCTCATCGTCAGCTACCGCACCAAATTGGCCATTTTGGAAAAAGTCCTCGAAAGTATTTCAAACAAAGACGCATATCAGAAGTCAAAAACGCAGCAAAATGAAACTGGCATTTAAAACATCACTCCTCTTTTTGGCAACGCTTATCAGCGCAACGCCCCTCATCGGCGATCCCTGTGACGAAGCATTCCGGGAGTTTACCAAAACCATCAAAAAAGAGTACGACATCAGCTCGGAAGGCACCGTTCATCTGAGCAACAGGTACGGCAAAATGGAGGTAAAAACATGGGATAAAAACCGCGTAAAAGTTGAGGTAACGATCCTTGTCAACGCAGGCTCGGAGTCTCAGGCACAGGAGGTTTTTGATCGCATCAGCATCAATTTCTCCAACTCACAGGCTTACGTCAAAGCGGAAACCGTCATTGAGTCGGCCTCCAAATCCTGGTGGAACTGGTTCAACAACAACACCGCCGACTACAAGATCAACTATTTGGTCTATATGCCGCCCACCGCCAATCTGGAACTCTACAACAAGTATGGCGACGCCTACATTGCCGAACTGAAAAACCGGGCGCTCATCAATGTCAAGTACGGCAATTTCAAAGCCGACGGCGTGGGCGATAAAACTACGGTGGAACTGGCTTACGGCAACGGCACCCTCACCAAAACAGGCTATCTGCAAAGCGATCTGAGCTACGGCAACCTGACTTGCACCGAACTGAAAGACGCCGATCTGACTTCCAAATACTCCAAAACCTACATTGAGCGCGCCGGCGTCATTCGCAGCACCTCCAAATACGATGAGTACAAAATAGGCAAAGTGCGGGAATTTCGCAATTCGGGCGGCTACGACAACTTCGACATCCGCTCCGTTGAAAATGCAGTGCTTTCCAGCAAATACTCCAATGCGAACATCGGTTGGCTGGGCAACTCCATTGACTTCACCGTATCTTATGGCGGCTTGGTCATCGGCAAAGTAGCGAAGGACTTCGGCGGCGGTATCAATCTGGTCGGGAAGTATTCGGATTTCAAAATCACTATGGAGGAGGGCGCATCCGCCAGATTTGAAGCTGTGGGCAGCTATACGGGCATTACCTACCCCTCCGGCATGTCGGTTTCTTATGAAAAAGAACAGGGCCAAAGCCGCGAAGTAAAAGGACAACTTGGCGCTTCGGGCAAAGGATACATCAAAGCGCAGTTGAGCTACGGCAACATCAAGCTGCGGCAAGAATAATTGCTTCGGAAGATTAGTGAAGGGGTGACTGAGCGAAGTTCACAGCCGGTATTCACCCCTTCACTACGCACGAAAACTCAATTTACCCCGCCTGAAGACACATTTCATACTAATTCGAGTTTTTGGCAGAAGCGCTTCATTCGCGGCAGGCGGGTGTAAGCGTTTCTCTATTTGGAACGAGCCCCTCTGCTTCGCGGTCTTCGCGGGAAGAAAAGTGTGTACAACACATTTTAACGAACAAAGCCTGTGCTGAAATTCTGAAATATGAACCGCGTCCTGTTTTTGACGCCGATCTTTTAGATTTGCGCTGCTCGTAGAGGGCTTCGGGCGGGACTTGTTCATGCCCTGTCCAGACCTTGCAAGGTTTGGACAAGCAGAGGACATAACGATCATAAAAATCTGCGTCTTTCTGCGTCTGAAGCTGTGCCTCGTTTATTCTTTAGACAGGCTTCGACGGGTGGCGGAGCGAAAATTTGACAAATCTTCGAGATTTGTCAAATTGTGTGCTGCCTGAAAACCGCGCCTGATTTTGTGCAATTACACACGGAGGAAAAAGCCCGCGAAGCCCGCCCATTTCCCAATAAAAAAAAGGCTTACGAGCGCCTTCGTACCCATAAGCCTTTTTATTGAAGAGGCTAAAATCCTCAGAACCTCATCATGCGCATACCCGGAGGCATCTGCATGTTCTGGCCGGCAAACTTGCCAAACTTATAAGTGAAACTCAGCAGGAAATACTGTCGCAGGATGCTGGTACTCAGGTCTTCGATGAAGCCGTCGCCTACCGTGCGCGTTACGTTGATGTTTTGATTCAAAAGGTCATACGCTTGCAGGCGCAACGCTCCGGAGTTGTTTTTCAGGAAACGTTTCTCTACATAAGCGCCCCACAGGATGGCCTCCTGATTGAAAGTGCTCGAACCGCCGCGGTTGGCCGTGAATCGGGCATCGGAGCCAATGACGAAATTGAGCGGAAGCGTCCAGTTGAAATCTGCGGAAGCGGTAT
>JADZFP010000301.1 GCA_020849825.1 Saprospiraceae bacterium | reverse complement strand
GCCAGCCTCCCGCCTGCACAACTACCTGTACCGCAACGACGGAACCGACGAAACGGGACGACCCAAACTGACCTTTACCGACATGAGCGCTGCCTGGGGCGCCGACCAGCCTGCCGTCAGCAGCGGCGCCACCTACGCCGATCTCGATGCCGACGGCGACCTCGAAATCATCGTCAGCAACATCAACGAACCCGCTTTTATTTACAAAAACAAAGCCCGCGAAACCAACGGCAACGATTATCTCGACATCAAACTGGAGGGCCCCGCATCAAATCCCTACGGCATCGGCGCTGCCGTACGCGTCCTGTTTACCGACTACACCGTCCAGATGATCGAAAACATCCCGACGCGTGGTTACCAGTCGGGCGTCTCGGAAATACTGCACCTGGGTTTGGGCAAAAAAAAGGTACAAAGTGTCGACGTCATCTGGGGAAACGGCCTCGAAACCCTCCTGTTTCGCCCTCGCCCCAACGAACGCCTCCGCATCGGAAAAACCTCTTTTCCTGTCGTCGACGTACTGTCGAACTCAACCGGAGGGCCAGGCTTTTGGTCGGCCATGCCGCGCCGCGATCTTCCGTTTCGCCACGAAGAATACGATTACAACGACTTCAAACGCCAGCCGCTCCTGCCCCACATGCTCAGCCGCGTGGGCCCGCAACTGGCCGCTGCCGACCTCGACGGCAACGGACTCGACGACCTGTTTGTGGGCGCGTCCAAATGGCAAACCAGCCGCCTGTACCTGCAAACCGCTGCCCAGCAATTTGTCGAAACCGACCCGGCAATGTTTAAAGCCGATCAGTTTATGACCGTGGCCGACGCCGTGTTTTTCGACGCCAACGGCGACAAAAAGCCGGATTTGTACCTGGTTGCCGGCGGCTACGAAGACTACGCAGAAAACGATCCGGCACTCAACGACGCCCTTTACCTCGGCGACGGCCAGGGGCGGCTGATTCGTACCGACTCGCTGCTGCCCGACATGCCGGTGTCGAAAAGTTGCGCCCGCCCCTACGACTTCGACGCCGACGGCGACCTCGACCTGTTTGTCGGCGGCCGCGTCGTTCCAGGCCAATACCCGCTCGCACCGCGCAGTTTTTTGCTGCAAAACGACGGTACCGGCCGCTTCACCGACGTGACCGCCGCCCTGGCCCCTGTCCTGCTGCAACCAGGCATGGTCACCGATGCCGTCTGGGCCGATCTCGACGCCGATGGTCGCGCCGAACTGCTGATCTGCGGCGAATGGATGCCCATCCGGGTATTCAGCCGGCAAACCGACGGCAGCTTTGTGGAAACGAGCGTCCGTTTTTTCGAGCGCCCGTTCAGCGGATGGTGGAATTGCCTGCTGCTCGCCGACTTCGACCACGACGGCGACCCCGACCTGATCGGTGGCAACCTGGGGCTCAACAGCCAGATCAAAGCCTCCGAAAAAGAGCCCGCCACGCTGGTCTACCGCGACTTCGACGGCAACGGCTCCATCGACCCTATCCTGTGCTTCTACAATCAGGGTAAAAACTACCCTTTCCTCACCCGCGACGAATTGCTCGAACAAATCGCCGCCATGCGGCCGCGCTTTACCAGTTACGAACAGTTCGCCAACGCTACCCTTTCGGATATTTTCACTGCCGAAGAACTGGCCGGCGCCGACACGCTTCGGGCCGACCACCTGGCTACCAGCTATTTTGAAAACAGGGGCGGGCATTTTGTAGAAAAAAACTTGCCCGTAGAAGCCCAGTTTGCACCGGTATTTGTCGCCATGAGCGGCGATTTTCACTTAAATGACAAGATGGAATTGATGCTGGCCGGCAATCTCGACGGCGCGCGGCTGCGTTTCGGCTGTTACGACGCCGGCCACGCCCCGGTGTTTGAACTGCACAAGGGCCAGTGGCGGCTGATCGACCACCCTTTCGGGGTGCAGGGCGACGTGCGCAGCGTGGTTGAGTTGAACACCGGTAAAAGTTCAAAATCTTATGTCTTTGGCGTCAACAACGCCCCTTTAAGGATTTATCAATGGCGATAATGAAACAATTACTCTGGCTCGTTCTGCTTCCGGCGGGTCTTTTTGGCCAAAACAAATGGGAGCGACTGGCTTCGGCCAGGTTGCGTACCGTCAGTTTTGCCCTCTCGGAGGTGATGCTGCACGACGGCGCCAATCCGCCGGCGGCCAGCAGGTTTTATGCCTATGCGCTGACCGCGGGCTACGAGACGTATGCGCTGTACCAAACCGGACAGTCGAGACTTCAAGGCCGCGTCAACGAATACCCGGCCCTGCGGCCGACGGTCGCGGCCGATTCCGTTTGCGCGCCCTTTGCCGCGTTATGGGCGATCCTGGAAACCGGCCGGGGCATCATGCCGTCGGGGCAGGAATTGAGTGTGCGGCAGGCCGAGCTGGAGGCTTTTTTCAGAGAAAAAAAACTGCCCGAATACCGGATTGCCGGCTCGAAAGCCGCCGCCGAGGCCGTTGCCAGAGAAATACTGAACTGGGCCAAAACCGACGGGTACCCGCAACTCACCGCCCTGCCCCGCTACCGGCCCACGGGCGCGCCGGGCGACTGGGCGCCGACTCCGCCCGACTGGATGGGCGCCGTGGAGCCCCAATGGCACACGCTCCGGCCGTTTTTGCTCGACCGGAATACCGTGATCGGGATACCTGAGCCCGCGCCTTTCGACACGACGCGCGGCTCGCGTTTTTTTCAACTCATGGACGAAGTGTATCAAACCGGCAGGACCCTCAACGACGAACAACGCAACATCGCCCTGTACTGGGATTGCAATCCCTTTGCCGTTTTTCACGCCGGCCACATGATGATCGGCATTAAAAAAATATCGCCCGCAGGACATTGGATCAACATCATCGGACAGGCTTGCGAACAGCACAACATCGCGTTGGGGAAAGCCCTGCATGCGCATGCCCTGACCGCCATGGTGATGGCCGACGCGTTTATCGTTTGCTGGCAGGAAAAATACCGGAGCAACCGGATACGCCCCATCACGGCCATCAACCGGCACCTGGATGCCCGCTGGGAGCCAGTGTTGCAAACGCCGCCGTTTCCGGAGTACGTAAGCGGCCACAGCGCGGTATCGGCCGCGGGGGCAGAGATGTTGAGCCGATTGTTGGGGGAAAACCTGGGCTTTACCGACCATACCGAAGTGTTGTACGGCATGAAACCCCGGCATTTCAAATCGTTCCGTGCCGCCGCCGACGAGGCTTCCATTTCGCGCCTCTACGGCGGCATTCATTTCAGGGATGCTTTGGACAACGGGCAATTGCAGGGAAAGGCCGTGGCGGAAAAAGCCTGGGCGCGGGTGGGCCAATAAAAAATCGCCCCTAAATCACAAGATTCGAGGCGACTCTGAATAGGCTTCCCATTAGGAAGTGGACAGGTTTTCAAACGTATGGTGGTCGAAATAGGAATGTTGCGTGTGAGAGATTACACCTGGATTGTCGTTTTGGGCGAGATACAGAGCTACTGATTGGTGCAACTCGGTTTTTATTGGCAGGACAAAAAAAGGGTCGAACTGCAGACAAATCAAGCCCCAACCTTTAACCGTGCGGCTTGGGCCAATAACCGTGCAGATTTGCCCCTTGGTCGAGTCATGACTGATTTTGACACGATTGCAAGCCCAGTTGACAGATCTGTGAAAAAAACGCAACCGTCTGGGTTGTGGAGACGTATTTTTCCTGCGAAAATCAGGTTCCATCGTGGGTAGTTTTTTCCGTACTCTGTTTGTATTGCTCCTGGCGGCTTGGCAGTTGAATGCCCAAACCCCCGCCTATTTGCATTACGGCGTTCGGGACGGATTGCCGAGCAATCTGATTTACTGCGGACTGCAGGACAAAGACGGCTTGTTGTGGTTTGCCACCGACAAAGGACTGGCACGATTCGACGGCTCCCGTTTTCGGGTGTACGACATGTCCGACGGGCTGCCCGACAGCGAAGTTTTTAATTTAAAAACCGACAGTCGAGGCCGTTTGTGGATGTTTTGTTATCAAAAAAAACCCTGTTATCGATACAAAGGGCGCATCGTCACCGGCGCCTCCGATCCTTTGCTGGCCAATATAGACTTTGAAACCGCGCTTGGAGAATTGACCGAAGACGAACGCGGCGTCATCTGGATCAGTAGTTTTTCCAACCGGTATTACCGCCTGACGGATACGAGTGTCGTTCCGATAAGAGGGGTGAAAGGCATCAACAAAACCTGTTGTTTCTACGACGGCGTCATTGGCGCTACCGGAAATACGGCCGAGTACTATTTTATTCGCACCGACGGAAGTGTCTTAAATCATACAAACGATCCCGAACTGGCGCAGGCTGCGAAGTACATCAGCGTGGAAAGTCAGGGCAAATACATGTTGTGGAGCACTGAAAACGGCTTGTTTCTGGCAGAATATCTCGGCGATGGCCGGCTGCGCGTCGTCGACAGGCAGCCGGAACCGGCGGGGCGGATTTACCTCGACCGGAGCGGCCGCTTCTGGGTGTGTTCGCTGGCAGGCGGCGCCGTGTGTTTCGACAACTACAGGCACGATTTGTCCAATCCTGTGGTGTATTTGCCGGAGAAAAAAATAACGACGTTTTTTGAAGACGCACAAGGCACCTTCTGGTTCAGTACGGCCGGCGAAGGCGTGTTTGCCCTGCCGCGCAATTCGCCCGTGATTTACAACGGATGGGAAGGGCTGACAGGCGCAAATATCACAGCCGTCTCGCGTGATTATCAGGGGGCGATACTTGCCGGCAACGACGAAGGAAAATTATTCAGGCTTGCAGCGGATAAGCAGATTACCCATGTCGACTACAGCTCCAAAGACGGTTACAACCGGGTAAGGCAAATACTCCCGCAACCGGACGGCAGCCGGTGGGTTGCCACGGATGAAGAATTGTATTTTGAGGCGCCCGATCCCAATGGTATTTACCCCAAGCGCTTTTCATCGCCATTCAAACTGGGTCACCCCAAGGAAATTCTGGTGCGCGAAGGGCATGTTATGTTGGCCTCTTCGGCAAGATTGTATGACATCCTGGGCGTTTTCGAAGATTCTGCATCCCTGAAACCCTATCGAAAAACCACCATCGCGGCCGACGCCGAAGGCTATGCCTGGGTAGGCGGGATCGACGAGTTTTTTTCGGAAAAAGACGGCTTTCAGACCAACTGGAGCGAACATTTTCCGCTGCTGAAAAACCGCATCATCGCGATTGCTCCCTCGACAAAAGGTTATCTGTGGATCGTCACACCCGAAGCGGGCCTCCTGCGCGCCAGCACCGACAGAGGAACAATTATCGATGTGGAAAGGGTGTCCGATCGCCTGAAAAACCCGATACGCAATATTCAACACCTGTACTCCGAACCCGGCGGCAGGCTCTGGATGGCGACCAACAAGGGCATTTACGGCCTCGATTCGAGTTGGCACGTGATTCATTTCGACA
This sequence comes from Saprospiraceae bacterium, assembly GCA_020849825.1. Lineage (GTDB taxonomy): Bacteria > Bacteroidota > Bacteroidia > Chitinophagales > Saprospiraceae > M3007. Next base: position 349 of record JADZFP010000301.1, on the reverse strand, counting down.
CGCACGACGGCCTGGCCGACGACGATGTCAATGCCGTTTATGTGCACAAAGACACCCTCTGGGCCGCTACCGCCAACGGCTTGTGCCGACTGATACTCCGGCAGTCCGATGCCCGGGGCAACTTCCCTACGCTTGTCACGGCGCTTCGGTACAGAAACGACGACCGGGTCGTGTTGGTTGATTTGCTCGATTCCATCCCGCCTGGCAATAAAATAACGCTGCCGGCCCACGCCTCCCTGGTACAGCTCGAACTGGCCGGTCTGGATTTCAGAGGCCGGGGCAACCTCTTTTACCGCTGCCGCCAGACGCCTGTGCCGCCGCCCATGGCCTACTGGACCTTCGACCACCT
>JADZFP010000300.1 GCA_020849825.1 Saprospiraceae bacterium | reverse complement strand
GCCTGCGTAAAGTTGGCCTGCACCAGACTGGCGCTGCTGAACGAAGCGTCGCCGATGTCGGCATGGTCGAACACCCCGAACGAGGCCTGCACGCCCCGCAGGTCGGCGCCCGACAAACTCGCGGTGGAAAAACCCGCCCTTTGCATAGATGCGCCTTGCAGGGTGGCCGGACTGAGGCTGGGGTTGTTGTTGTACACCAGAATACCGCTGTCGGCAGACATGAGTTTGTAGGGCCCGGCGGGATCGAGAATCATCCAGAGCTGGTTTTTGATGACAATCTCGATGGCCGCGTTGGGGTCGAGCGAAACGCCGCCCTGGCTAAAAGCCTGTACCAGGTCGGATTGAACGTATTTTGAGGTTTCCAGTTCGTTTTCAAAACTGGCATTGAGCAAAAACAGGTAACTGCTGGCGCCCATGGCGGCCTGTGTCAGTGTGGCGTCGTTAAAATTGGCCTGGATAAAATTGCCCATCTGAGCGCTGACATTATTGAGCGTGCCGTGTTGAAAACTTGCGCCGAGCGCCACGACCCCGTTCAGGTTGGCTTGGGTCAGGTTGGCGTAGTCGAGCGCTGCGCCGACCAGACTGGCATTGCCCAGTTGTGCGCCTTGCAGGTTGAGGTTGACGAGGTTGGCGCCGCTCAGGTTGGCGCCGGTCAACTTCGCATTGGAGCAGTTGATGGGCTGGGCACTGGACGCAACACCGAAAACACAGCCGCTTGCATTGGAGCCGGTCAGGTCGATACCGATGGCCGAGGCGGGTGTGCCCCAGTTGAAGCCCTGCAGATCGGTCTGGCTCATGATGGCCTGGTCGAGGGTGGAGCCGTTGAAACTGGCCCCCGCCAGTTGGGCGCCGGTAAAATTGGCGCCCGTAAAGTTGATCCCCTGCAGGCTTTGTCCGAGCAAAATGGCGTTGGTAAAATCGCCGTTGGCAGCTGATTTGGACGAGTTGATGTCGTCGATCGAAGGCGTGATCTGTACCCTTGCGAAGCTGGAAAGGGAATCGTTCGTATTGTTCATCGTCAGCAGGTTGGGCGCCTGCAGATTGTTGAGGATCTGGTAATACACGGGTTGCTGGTTGAACTGGAGCGTGGTGCTGCCCAGGTCGTTGCCGCCGATGTTGAATGCCGCCGCCTGCGTCGGGTCGTCGGTGTATTCGAAAAAATGGCCAGACGACTGGTACGCCAGCCAGCGGAGGTCGCCCGATTGAATCCTGAACGTGCCGTCGGGGAATTTGTACAGCAGGAATTTTTCGACTGTGCCGACGCTGACGCCGTTCATGCCCGGTAAGTACATCCAGCCGTGGTTGCCGTCGGACACCCGGCAGGTGGTCAGGTAATAATTCGGGCCGCCGGACTGGGTGGAATAAAAGGTGAATTTGCCGGCAAAAACGCCGGAGAAGGAGTTGGCCATGGTTGACAAATTGAATGTTAAGCCTCAGGCGTTGTTGTATTGGACATTGGCAAGAATACTCAGGTAACTGTCCTGAATACTCAGTTCCGCATTGGCAAAATCAAATTGAAAACCCTGCATGATGGGCAGCGGGACGCCGGTTTTGCCCAGTTCGGCCATAATCGTCGCGTAGCCCGACTCGCCGGCCTGTCCCCATACCGAGTTGAGGACAGAGCCGTCAAACTTTGGGATACTGCTGCTGACAAAGCTGCAGTTCCAGGTCACGTTGGAAAAGACGAACTGCAGGGTTTGGGCCTTGTTGGCATTGATGCCCAATTGCAAGCTGCTCAGAATATCCACGCGTACGACGTTGAATACGATGGTCGGCTGGGGCGATTCGGAAGTCTGGATCACGAGCGTGTAGTTGATGTTGTGATTAACCACCATACCCATGGTTTTGGCCGCGGCTTCTATCGTCGGGAAATAAGTCGCTTCGATGCCGATGCCCTGCAGATTGGCTTCCAGATCGGATTGTGAGGCATAATTATTACCGGCTATATTGTTGTTCAGCAAGTTCCAGACCGATGCAGGCAATTGATTTTGCAGGGTATTGACGACCGTTTGGGTAAACTGATACACCAGTTGGAAGGCTGTCACCGGCGCGCTGTTCTGCGTCACCCGGGCCTGCATGGCGAAATACTGATAAGGCTCCAATGCATTCGCAATACCGACGTAAGTTTTTACTTTCAATACATTGGGATCGGGCACATCGGTCGGATTGAGTACCAGGTTCAATTTTCCTGCCTGGGTGAACGCCCAGGTCAGCGCGTCCACTTCGTAGTTCGAGACGTACATATTGAGGTGGTGCGTGTCGCTGTCGGCGAGCGGGGCCGGCAAGGGCAGTTTGGGCAGTGTGACGCCCGAAAAAGCCGTGCCGTTGTAGCTGGCGCCGCCTTTTACGCCGATCTGGATGCCGTCGTTGTTGGGAAACAACAGCCCGTCGTCGCCCGGCGTAAAATCATAGACGATGTTGTCGCCCAGATTGCCGCTGCCCTGGATGGAGCTGACGACGCCGTTGATCAGGGTGTTGACCAGGCTGGTAAAGTCGGTGGATGTGATGGAGGCTTCGGTGGTTTCATCGACGTGCCCGACAAAACATCGGGTGTCTTGCGTCCACAGTATGCTGTTGCGGGGAATATTGGCCACAGGGCCCTGCGCACTGGCGCTTCCTTTGCCGGCGGTCATTTGCCAGGCATTTGCGCTTGAATTGAAGGCAAACTGGATCACGATCGTAACAGCCATGCCGCTGAATCCTGGCGTGTATGCGAAGTTACTTCTGGGGTCGCTGGGAACGTCCGAGACCGAATTGGGCGGCGTGAAGGTAATGGTGTCCAGGTGATACGCCTCGTACCAGTTGTAGTTGGCTGAAAAGCCGGGCGCCTGAAAACTCAGGGTGAAAGCCGGCACGCCGGCTACGAGGCCCTGCACCATGTTTTGAAAGGCAGGAGAAAACCCGGCCAGGGAGCCGTTGCTGAGGGCGATCGACAAATTGGAGACATCGAGGGTTACGTCGCCGTTCTGCGAACTGAAATTCGGCACACTGATGTTGCGGTCGGCCGGTTTCAGACTGCCCAGCAGCTGTTCCAGTTTGGGGATCAGGAAATGTTGGGCAAAGAAGTTGACGCCGGTTTTGCCGATGGCGATGGTGATAGATTGCATAAGTTTGGAATTTAGGAATTTTGGTATAGAACATTGGCAAGTATAGACACGTAATTCTCCTGGATGCTCAACACGGCGTTGGTAAAATCGAATTTGAATCCCTGCATGATCGGGATGGGTACCCCCGTAGCGCCCAGTGCGACGAGCAGGTTGTCGTAGCGGGGTTCGCCTGCAGTGCCCCACAACATTGCCAGGCTCGATCCGTCGAAGTTCGGTATGGTACTGCTGATAAAACCGGCTGTCCAGATGGCGTTTTTAAACCCGAATTGCATGGTCTGGGTCTTGTTCGGACCGACGCCAAGCGCCAGGTTGCCGAGGATATCGGTGCGCTTGACATTAAAGACGAATTGCGGCTGTTCGGGCTGGAAATTCAGGATGATCAGGGTAAAATGGATGTCGTGACTGACCACCATACCCATGCTTTGGGCGGCCGTTTCGATCGTTGAAAAATTGGAACTGTCGATGCCGGCGCCGCTCAGGTCAGTCTCAAGTGCCGCCTTGGATACGTAGTTGTTGCCCTGCAAACCCGTCAGTAGTTGATAAACCTGCTGCGAAACCTTCAGTTTCAGGGTATTCAGCACGTCGGTCGTCAGTTCGTACACGAGTTGGAACGAAGTCGTTGGCGCCGAATTCAGCGAAATCTGCGCCTGCATGGCAAAAGACGCGAAGGGTTTCAGGACGGGCAGGATGCTCACATAGGTCTTTACTTTCAAAATATCGGGGTCGGGCAGGTCGGCGGCATTGACGACGGCGTCGAGTCGGCCGGCTTTGAAAAAGGCCCAGTTGAGCGCATCCACCTCGTAGTTCGAGACGTACATGTCGAGGTGGTGGGTATCGGCGTCGGGGATCGGCGCCGGCAAGGGCAGCGCGGGTGGCGTAGCGCCCGAAAAAGCCGTGCCGTTGTAGCTGGCGCCGCCTTTTACGCCCATCTGAATGCTGTTTGCGGCGGGGAATTTCAGGCCGTCATCGCCGCTGGAAAAATCATACCGGATGCCGTCGCCCAGTTCGCCGCTGGTAGGGATGCTGGCAATGACGCCCTTGACCACGTCGCCGACTTTGCCGTTGAAGTCGATGTTCTGGAGCGCCTGCACCGTTGCGTCGCTGGCGCTGTTTCCGAAGTTGCACTGGTTGCCGGAATACAACACCGCACTGCCCGCAGGAATGTTGGCGTTGTTCTCCGTCGTACTGATTTCAGGTTTGCCCTGCACCACCATCTCCCAGCCGGCGCCGGCGTCGTATTTGAATTGAAATTTGACTTTCAGCGTGAGTCCGTTAAAACCCGGCAGGTAGTCGTAGCGATTGGAAATGCTCTCGGAACGGGTCATCACCCAGCCCATGCCTTGCAAATACGAATAGGTGTTGCGCACATAATTTTCCGTCCAGTTGTATTTGACGGAAAAAGGGCCGGCCGCGAAAGTGCATTGAAACATGGTGTTGTCCTTCGGATCCTGTTCGACAGCCGTGCATTTCGCATCAAGGTTTTGCGCAACGCCACCGTTCAGCGTAATGGCGAACGAGCCTTCCCTAACTGCGTATTTTGTCTGCGGTTTATTGCAAGGAATGTCCCAGCCTCCGCCCACGGGAATGGACCGGTCCGGCGCCGGCAGGGTTTTCAGCAGATCGATGACGTGTGCGGCTACGATATGTTGGGCAAACAGCTGGATGCCGGCTTTCCCAATGGCGACAGAAATGGCTTGCATGGCAGAAAAATGAGCGGGTTCAGGAATTGAGAGATAAAACATTGGCCAGGATGGAGACGTAACCTTCCTGCAGGCTCAGTTGCGCATTGGCAAAATCAAATTGAAATCCTTTCATGATCGGCAGCGGCACGCCTTCCTGACCGAACTTTACGAGGTTGGCGGCGTAGTTGTACTCGGC
>JADZFP010000299.1 GCA_020849825.1 Saprospiraceae bacterium | reverse complement strand
GCGGCACGTGGAGGTGAATATTGCGGCGAGCGACGGACAGGGTTTGCCTTCGGAATTGCATCTGGAATTGAGGAAGCACCGGTGGGATAGGGTGCCGACGGCGTGGTCGCAGTAACGCGAACTGTCAGTTCGCGTGGAAATCAAAAAATCACATGAGCGGACAGTTCACGTGATTTTTTCTTTTAATTTTTTTTACGCGAACTAACAGTTCGCGTTACAAACGTATCCCCAACTCCTCCAACTGCTTCAGCTTGATCGCATCCGGCGCATCGATCATCATATCCCGCCCCTGATTATTCTTCGGGAACGCGATAAAGTCGCGGATCGACGACACGCCGTTCATCACGGCGTTGAGCCGGTCGAAGCCAAAGGCGATCCCGCCGTGCGGGGGCGCGCCGTATTCGAAAGCGCCGAGCAGGAAGCCGAACTGCGCCTCGGCCTCGGCGGCAGAAAATCCCAGCAGGCGGAAATTGCGGCTTTGCAGGTCGCGGTCGTGTATCCGGATGGAGCCGCCGCCGATCTCGACGCCGTTGATGACCAGGTCGTAGGCGTCGGCGCGAATGCCTTTCAGCACGGCGTGGTCGTCCGATTCCATTTTCACGATATCGGCCGGTTTCGGCGAGGTGAAAGGGTGGTGCATGGCGAAAAAGCGGCCTTCTTCCTCGTCCCATTCGAGCAGGGGGAAATCCAGCACCCACAGCGGTTTGAATGCCTTCGGGTCGCGCAGGCCGAGGCGGTTGCCCATTTCGAGGCGCAGTTCGGAGAGTTGTTTGCGCGTTTTTTCGTCTTCGCCGCAAAGCAGGAAGAGCATATCACCGGGTTTGGCGCCGCATTGCGTCAGCCAGCCTTTCAGGTCGTCGGCGTTGTAAAATTTATCCACCGACGATTTGACGCTGCCATCGGCTTCGTATTTCACATACACCAGGCCTTTGGCGCCGATTTGCGGGCGTTTCACCCATTCGGTCAGTTCGTCGATCTGCTTGCGGCTGTATTCGGCGCAGCCGGGGGCGCAGATGGCCAGTACTACGTCGGCGCTGTCGAACACCTGGAAGCCTTTGCCCTTGGCGCTGCCGGTCAGATCGACGAATTCCATGCCGAAGCGCAGGTCGGGTTTGTCGGAACCGTAACGGCGCATGGCCTCGTCGTAGGTCAGACGCGGGAAGTCGGGCAGTTCCAGTCCGAGCGTCGTGCGGAACAGGTGTTTGGTCAGGCCTTCAAACGTATTCAGAATGTCCTCCTGGTGGATGAACGACATTTCGCAATCGATCTGGGTAAACTCCGGCTGACGGTCGGCGCGCAGGTCCTCGTCGCGGAAACATTTCACGATCTGGAAATACTTGTCGAAGCCGGCCACCATGAGAATCTGTTTAAAGGTTTGCGGCGACTGCGGCAGGGCGTAGAACTGGCCCTTGTTCATGCGCGAAGGCACCACGAAGTCGCGGGCGCCTTCGGGCGTCGATTTGATCAGAAACGGCGTTTCCACTTCAATAAAGCCCTGGCCAGCGAGGTATTGCCGGGTGGCGAGGGCCAGGTTGGAGCGGAAAATGATATTTTGCTGCACAGCGTTGCGGCGCAGGTCGAGGTAGCGGTATTTCAGGCGCAGGTCGTCGCCGCCGTCGGTGTCGTCCTGAATGGTGAAAGGCGGGGTTTTAGCGGTATTGAGTACCGTAAATTCGGTCACCTGAATTTCGATATCGCCCGTGGCGCGATTTGGGTTTTTGCTGGCGCGTTCGCGTACCTTGCCCGTTGCCTGGATCACAAACTCCCGGCCCAGCCGGCGGGCGCGTTCGCAGAGTTCCGGTCCCGAGTGCTCGGTATCGTCCATGTCGAATACCAGTTGGGTGATGCCGTAGCGGTCGCGCAGGTCGACAAAAGTGATAGCGCCTAAATCACGGGTGATGGCTACCCAGCCGGCGAGGCTGACGGTTTTGCCGGCGTCGGAGAGGCGGAGTTCGTTGCAGGTGTGGGTACGATACATGGAGAGTGATGAGTGATGAGTTGATGAAGTGATGAGTTGATGAAGTGATGAGTGATGACATCACTCAAACCTCTTGTCTGTCAGCGCCAGCAAAAAATCTTCGAGGTCTTGTTTTTCCTGTTCAGTCAGGTTGAGCGGTTTGGCGAGCAGGGGGTCGCGATTGAGGCTGTGGCTGACGAACTTGTCCGGCTGATCGTAGTAGTCGATCACTTCGCGCAGGGTACGATAGGAACCGTCGTGCATATAAGGCGCCGTAACAGCAATATTGCGCAGGCCGGGCACTTTGAATTTTCCCAGATCGGCGGAGTCTTTCGTAATGATGAAACGTCCCGGATCGTTCAGTTTTTTTCCGTCGAAGAGGCCGATATTTCGGAATTCATCGCCGGTAAAATCGGGGCTGAAATGACAGTCGAAACATTTTCCTTTAGTCATAAAAACCGCGCGGCCGCGGATAGCGGAGGCGCTCATGGCGGTATCATTGCCCTGCATCCAGCGGTCGAACGCCGTGTTGCCGGTTTCCAGGGTGCGGATGAATGTGGCCAGGGCGTCGGCCAGTGTGAGCGTATCCGCGGGGCGACCGTAAATGGCTTTGAAAAAGCCGTTGTACCGGGCGCTGCTGCGCAGGCGTTCGAGGGCGATGGGTAATGGGAGGTTCATTTCCACCGGGTTTTCAATGGGTTGCACCACCTGTTGTTCGAGGGTACCCGCGCGTCCGTCCCAGAAAAATGCCGAACGGGCGCTCATATTGGTAATGGCCGGCGTATTGCGCGTGCCTTTTTGGCCGCCGACGCCAAGGCTCACCGCCGAAGTATCGGAAAAAGCGAAAGCCGGGATATGGCAAGAGGCGCAACTGACGCTTTGATCGGATGACAGGATGGGGTCTTCAAACAGGAGCCGGCCCAGATCTTCGCTGGTTTGGGGCGCCGTCTCGCCCGGTTGAAAAGCAGCGGCAGCCAGCAAAGTAAGGCCGCAGAACAAAAAAATAGCGGAATGCAAGCGTGTCATAGCGGCGCAAAGATACGTGTCGCTCCCGATTCTGTCAGCTGACTTTCGTCATTCGGAATGACTACTATTCAAACTCCAGCAGCACATGCCCTTTTTCAACCGCCTGTCCTTTTTGCGCATGTACCGTTTTTACCACGCCCTCGCCGGTGGCCTTAATGATGTTTTCCATCTTCATGGCCTCGAGAATAAGCAGAGGGTCGCCCTTTTGAACGGATTGGCCCGGTTCTGCCAAAATACTGATCACCAGACCGGGCATCGGCGCTTTTACGTCGTTCACTTTGTGGGCGCCTCCGATGGTCAGGCCCAACTGGCGCACAAGACGTTCGTAGTAATCGGCAATTCTGACTGTATACTCGGCGCCTTCGATGCGCAGGGTGCAGCAGCGGCTGGCGTAGTCGGAGGCCAATACTTCGATGTGATAAGAGTGCCCGTTGTGGAGCAGGTGATACGTCCCGTCGCCGTTAGGGATGATATCGAGGTTTCGGGCTTCGTCGGGTTGAAGGTCGAATTCGTAGTGCCCGTTGACGGCGACTTTGAAAGGTTCTTTTTTCACGGAAAAAACGGTTTAAAAAACCCGGCAGGTCAGCACGGTGATATCGTCGGGGAACGGCTGTCGTCCGCGGTAAGTTTCGACATAAGCCAGGAGTTGAGTATTCAGCTCTTTAGCGCCGAGTTGGGCGTGTTTCAACAGGAAATTAATAAGTTTGGTTTCGCTGAATTCCTCGCCTTCGTCGTTTTTCACGTCGGTTAGCCCGTCGGTATAAGTAAAGATCATCGCTTCATAGGTCAGGCATACGCCGCCGATTTCGAGGAAAGGCAGCTCCGGCATCCAGCCGAGCACCGTGCAGCCGTTTTTGAGCGGCACCACCTCGCCGTTGCACAACAGAAGTGGCGGCGTGTGGCCGGCATTGACGTAGTGCAAAGTGCGGGTGGTCGTATCGTAGCGGGCGAGGAAAAGGGTGATAAACCGGTCGCCTTGGGTGACGCGGTGCACGGCGGCGTTCATTTCCTGCACGATTTCTTCAAGCGTCTGGCAGCGGGTGACGAGCGCGCGCAGGTGGGCCTGGAAGTTGGCCATCAGCAGGGCGGCCGATACGCCTTTGCCGGTAATGTCGGCGATACAAAAAACGATCGTGCCGTCGGGGAATTCCACCACGTCGTAATAGTCGCCGCCCACGGCAAAGTGCGGTTTGTAAATGCTGGACAGTTGATAATTTTTGCCCGAGGGCAAACGGGCGGGCACGAGCGTCCGTTGAATCTCGGCGGCCAGTTCGACTTCCCGGTTGAGCACTTCCTGGCGCATCTGGGTTTTAAACAGGCGCTTATTTTCGATTGCCACCGCGATCACATTGGTAATGGTGGTGACAAACTGGACTTTATTATACACGTCGTCGTCGTCGTCGAAGCCGCCGATAAAGGAATAGGCGATGGGTTCGTCCTTGTGCATGACCGGTACCACCAGATCAAACTCCCTGATCAGGGCATGTTCGGAGCTCTCCAGGCCGCGGGTCGAGCGGTATTTGGACAACTCCTGGTTGACGTCGTGTTCCAGCAGTTTTTCCTCCACGCCCAGCGATGTTTTACATTCCCATTGCGCGCCTTCCTTGAAAAAAAGCGCCATTTTGCGAATGCCGATTTCCCAGCGGAGAAAGGAATTATACATGTTGAACAGCCCATCCGACGACACATTTTCATTAATAGCCTGCGTGATCGCCAACAGACTGTTGATCTGCAGCTGCTTCAGGTTGATCTCGCGCTCCAGTTTTTCGATGCGTGTCAACGTTCTTTTTATTTCCTGTAATTCCGGCATGGAGACTTTTCTGGCTTGGCGCCCGTTTTTGATGGGATTTAATAATTTCGTGCGAAAAGGTACGCACATTTC
>JADZFP010000298.1 GCA_020849825.1 Saprospiraceae bacterium | reverse complement strand
CGGCTACTACGAAGCGAAAAAAGGCTACCTGCAGGGCCAGATCGGCAACCCCGATGGCGCCGACAAGCCCAATAAAAAATACTACGACCCGCGGGTTTGGCTGCGCGAAGGCGAAAAAAGCTTCGTGACGCGGCTCCGCCAGGCTTTCGAAGATTTGAATTGCCTGGGCCGAAACGCCTGATTTTCATTGCTTGCGCGCAGATATTGCTCCGGATATACTCATTCGGGAGGTATCTGCGCGTTTCTTTTTGTGTAAATTCGGTTTTTACGGCATCTATTCTATTCACCAAACAATACCATTCCATGCGTAACAACCTGCTGCTTTTCGCTGTCATCAGCCTGCTCGCTGCCTGCAAAACAACCCGGCCGAATCAGGACGCAGCGTTTTTTACAACAAACGACGGGATTCAGGTTTTGCTCGTCGCCAACCACAACCGAGCCTGTCCGGGGCCAGAATTGAGCGAATGCCTTTTGGTAAAAGCCGAAAATGAGCAGGACTGGAAATTTCTCCGCGACCCCATCGAGGGCTTCTTTTACGAAGCGGGCTATGAATACAAGTTAAAAGTCCGCGTTCATAAGGTGCTAAATCCCACACCCGGCGGCTCCACGCATTTGTACAATTTGCTGGAAGTGCTGGAGAAAAAGCCCTCGCCCCCCGACATGCGCCTGTACGACATCTGGGCGTTTGAATCCGCCGCCGACAAACCGGCCTTGAATGCGCTGCCTTTGGAAAAAAAGCCGATGCTGGAAATCAACCTGACAGAGAAGCGTTTTGGCGGCAACGCGCCCTGCAACCAGTATTTCGGGCAAATCGAAACGTATGGCTCCTACATCCGGTTCAGCGGCATGGGCTCCTCCATGATGGCCTGCGACAACGGAAAGGCCGAAAGCGAGTATTTCGCCATTTTCACCGCGGCCAACACGTTCAAAATCGAAAACCTGCGCCTGATCCTGTATCGGGACGGCAAGGAGATTGCCCGGTTCCGGAAAATCGACTGAAAAATCACTTTACCACACTCTCATCCACAAACAACCAGGCTTTTTGCCCCTTGCCGGGGTGCCAGTCCGGGCACTTCGGCAGGGCGCGCGCGCTGAGCCGGATAAAACGGGCTTCTCCGTGCACCGGGATCGTCATTTTATCGACGAAAGTCTGTTGCCTTGGGCCGGGAACTCCTTTGGCCAGTTTGCCCGCCGGTTTGAAATTCTTCCCGTCGGCCGAGATTTCCAGGCGCAGGGTTTTGGGCGGAAATACCCAGCTTTGTATGGCCACCAGGAAGGTGGCGCTGACTTCTTTGATGGTTCGCGTTTCGCCCAGATCGATTGTCCATTGTATTTGTTTTTCCCCTTCGTAGCCCTGCCAGGCCTTGTCTTCGATGTAGCCGTCGCCGTGCAAGCCGTCGGTCAGGCTGCGACTGCCGCTGCAGCCGGGGTATCGCTGACTGGGCGGTACGCTGGTCTCGACCGGCCGGCCGGAGGCCAGGTGGCGGACCAGGCGGAATGTTTCGATCCGGTCGGAAGGCGCCATTTGCGCGTCGAAAACACGCGCTTTCAGGATTTGGTCGGGCCCGACCCGAATGGATTGCTCCGAATCGACCCAGGCGCCGTTGTCGGGCGTCGGGTCAGTTCCATCGAGGGTTTGGCGGATACGGAATCCTGATTTGTTACAAACAACACGGATTTGTGCTGTGCCATCCGGTTGAATATCGTCGACATCCAGTTGCAATGGCGGCCAAACGGCGCGCCAGTCGTCGGTGCGAAACCCGGAGGCGGGCAACCCGGCGGCATTGACCAGATTGGGTTCTACTTCATTAAAAAACGCGTAACGAAGCGCGAGCGGTGCGGGTACTTCCGCTGCGCTGGCCACTATGGTATTGCCCTCAATTACAGCTTTGGCGGGATAAAAGCGCCGGTCTTCACCGGCTATTTCGAAACAGCAGGGCGCTTGCCCGTCGCGGGTGCGCAGGCCCTCGTCGGCAAAGTCGAAAAAAGCGCGGATGCTTCCGTTTTCAACCTGAAAAGACCGCAGCAAGGGCCCGGAAAAGGCGATGCCCGGCAGCCCGTAAGTTTGGGTCAGCGCCCAGGCCGCCAACCGTTTGCCCACATCGGTTTTGTTGCGCGGATGGATATCGGCCAAGTCGCCGATGTCGTTGGTGACCACCATGCCCGACTGTTGTATCCGTTGCAGAGCCCGCCGCTGGGCATCCTGAACGGCTGCGCCTTCGCGGGGCACGCGGTATTGAAAAGGCGCGATCTGGACGTAATAGAATGGCAGGTTGGAGTGTACGAAAAAGGCGCGCCATTCCGTTGCCATGCGTTCGAGCAGGCGCGTGTATTCTTCGGGGTTGTAGGTATTTGTTTCGCCCTGGTACCAGAGGAAGCCTTTGATGGGAAGCGGGGTCAGGGGGGCGATCATGCCGTTGAAAAGGGAGCCGGGCCGGCCGAAATTCCAGACCGGGTGCTTGTCGTCGATGACGGAGGCAAACTGGCTGTCCTGAAAGGTAGCCGGGTCCATCCACGACTCGATGGGTGTGCCGCCCCAGCTGGCATTGATCAGGCCGACCGGGATACCCAGCCGGTCGCGCAGTTCGCGCCCGAAGAAGTAGGCCGTTGCGCTGAAATACCGCATGGTATGGGCACTGCTGATCTGCCATTGCCCTTCGCAATCGTCCTGCGCTTCGGCCGTCGAGGCGTGTTGTACCGTGAAAAAGCGCAGGTTTTTATCGTTGGCGGCTTTGAATTGTGCTTCACTGACGTCCACGTTGCCCCAGGAGGGCTGCCATTCCATGTTCGACTGACCGGAACAGAGCCAGACTTCGCCGAAGAGCAGGTCGTCGAGCACGATGTGCCGTCCGCCGCCATCGATGACGATGCGCTGCGGCTTGTTGTCGGCGCGGGCGCCCGGGATGTCGATCTGCCAGCGCAGGGTCTCGCGCTGCACAACGGGTTTGAATTCGCGCCCCGGGAGCCAGGAGCAGCTGATCGAGATGTCGTCGTTGGGCGCCCCCCAGCCCCATAGCTTCACTGGCATGTTTTGCTGCAGTACCATGTGGCTCCCGAAAATAGCGGGCAGGCGCAGCTCGGCGTGCACGGTGGCGCCCGACAGCAGCAAGCCGGCCAGCCAGGGGCATTTTTGGGTTAAAAAGCGGATGATTCGGTTATGCCGAGGCATTTTTCTTCTTCATTTTGGCGCGGACAAACTCCACCACGATAGGGAGCACGGAAATACCGATAATGCCGAAAACAACGATTTCGAAGTTGTTTTTGACAATCGGAATCTGGCCGAAGAAATAGCCCGCCAGGGTGAGCAACGACACCCATAGAATACCGCCGCTCAGGCAATAACCGATAAAACGCCGGTAGGTCATGCTGCCAACGCCCGCGACAAAGGGTGCGAAGGTGCGTACGATCGGCACAAAACGGGCAATAACCAGGGTGCGGCCGCCGTATTTTTCATAAAACTCCTGGGTCTTGTCGATGTACGACCTTTTCAGAAACCAGTAATCGCGGATAAAGACCCGGTTGCCCAGGTAACGGCCGAAGAAGTAGTTGGTATTATCGCCCAAAATGGCCGCCACAAAAAGCAAGGGAATGAGCAGCCAAACGTTGAGAATGCCGGTTTTGGCGGTAATGGCGCCGGCTGCGAACAGAAGCGAGTCGCCCGGTAAAAACGGGGTAACCACCAGGCCGGTTTCACAAAAGATGATCAGCGCGAGAATCAGGTAGGTCATCACTTCATATTCCCGCATGATATTTTCCAGATGCACATCGAGGTGACGAATGAAATCAAAAAACTGTTGGAGCAGATCGAGCATTTTGCGTGGGTATAGTTCAGAAAACGGCGGCGAAGATAGGGCGTCCGGCACGGACCCGGCTTCTGTCGGGCTGAATTTCGAAGAAGAGCGGAAAGTCAAAAAAAATTTGAACCGGTTCACAACAAACATTGCATATTTACTGCCACAGATTACGATCACAAAATTGACTCGACCGACGTGCAACCGACCAATATTCAAGATCCGGAATATTTCCACAAAGTAGTGGATTGCCAATACGCCTGCCCCGCTCATACGCCCGTGCCCGAATACATCCGCCTGATCGCTGCAGGCCGTTATTCGGAAGCTTATATGGTCAACTGGGAGTCGAATGTATTCCCCGGCGTACTGGGCCGTACCTGCGACCGCCCCTGCGAACCCGCCTGCCGCCGCGGCCGCGTAGAGGAAAAACCCGTGGCCATCTGCCGCCTAAAACGCGTGGCGGCCGACAATAAAGACGACGTGCTTGGATTTATGCCGCAGGGCCCCTTCCCGTCCAACGGCAAACGAATTGCCCTGATCGGCGCCGGACCGGCATCGCTTACCGTGGCGCGCGACCTGGCGCCGCTGGGTTATCAGATTGATCTGTACGACGAGCTCTCCAAAGGGGGCGGTATGATGCGCAGCCAGATTCCTGCCTTCCGCCTGCCGGAAGAAGTACTGGATGAAGAAGTCGGTTTCGTACTGCGCCTGGGTATTCACACGCATTTCAACCACTACGTCGGCAGTCTGCGGGAATTGCTGGCCAAAAACTACGACGCCGTGTTTGTCGGCACCGGCGCACCCAAAGGCCGCGATCTCGATATACCGGGCCGTGCGGAAGCGGCCAAAAACATCCACATCGGCATCGAATGGCTGGCCAATGTGGCATTCGAACACACTTCTTCCGTAGGCCGACGTGTGCTGGTGCTGGGTGGCGGCAATACCGCTATGGACTGTTGCCGGACGGCCCGACGCCTGGGCGGCGAGCAAGTCAAGGTAGTGGTGCGAAGCCCGTTTGAAGAAATGAAGGCCAGCCCCTGGGAAATTGAAGACGCACAACGCGAAGACATCCCGATTTACAACAACCATGTACCCAAGGAATTTGTCGTGGAAAATGGCAAACTGGTGGGCATGCATTTTGAAAAAGTTGCCCCCGTGTACGATGCCAACGGCAAACGCCGCCTCGAACCCACGGGCGAGCCGCTCGTATTCTTCGAAGCCGACGACGTGCTGGTGGCGATTGGCCAGGAAAACTCTTTCCCCTGGATCGAACGCGACCTCGGCATGGAATTCGACAAGTGGGGCATGCCGGTGCTCGATCCGCAAACCTTCCAGTCCTCGATTCCCAATGTCTTTTTTGGCGGCGATGCGGCATTCGGCCCCAAAAACGTCATCACCGCCGTTGCGCACGGTCACCAGGCCGCTGTGTCGATCGACCTCTTCTGTCAGGAACTCGATCTGAAAGCCGACCGACTGCCGCCTACCACGAATCTGGTTGCGCAAAAAATGGGCATTCATGAATGGAGCTACGACAGCCCTATTTCCGACGACAAGCGTTTTGCAGTGCCCCATGCCGCCAACGAAGTAGCGCTCAAAAGCCGCACCCTTGAAGTCGAACTCGGGTTTTCACCCGAAACCGGTTTTCATGAAGCCCAGCGCTGCCTCAACTGCGACGTGCAGACGGTCTTTACCCGTTCCCTCTGCATCGAATGCGATGCTTGCGTCGACATTTGCCCGACCTCCTGTATCACCTTCACCGTCAATGGTGAAGAAGCGGATTTGCGCAGCCGGCTGAATGCCCCTTCCAATCTGTTGTCGCAGGATCTTTACGTGTCCGACGACCTGCCCACCGGGCGTGTAATGATCAAGGACGAAAACGTGTGCCTGCATTGCGGCCTGTGCGCCGAACGCTGCCCGACGGCAGCCTGGGATATGAAAAAGTACCTTTACCAGGTGACTAAGGCGGGGCATGCCTGCTACCACGAACTGGTGTAATTGCTCCATCGACACCCGCTGACCTATCATGCTGCGTACAAGAATTTACCGTTTTGCAATACTGCTTTCTGTCATCCTGATCAATGCGGGATGCGACCAGTTGTCCAAAGCGATCGTGCGGGACAACATCCCTGCATTCGATCGTCAGCATTTTGCCGACGGCCACCTGATGCTCACCAAGGTGGAAAACTCCGGAGCGTTTCTGAGTATGGGAGATCAATTGCCGGAAGACGCCAAAAACATATTGTTGCTCGGATTGCCCTTGTTATTGTTGTTGGGGTCCGTGTGGCTGCTGATCAAACCCTCCGGCCTCAGTCGTGTCGGAATGATCAGTCTGTGCTGCGTGATTGGCGGAGGGCTGGGGAATTTGATCGACCGGTTTTTGTACGGCTCCGTCACCGATTTTTTGTTTTTACAGTTCGGATTCTTGAAAACCGGCATTTTTAACCTTGCCGATGTGTCGATTACCGTCGGGGCGATTTGCCTTGTGGGGGATCAAATTTGGCGGACGTACAAACCGGCGTGAGAGAAAGTCGTCTCACAAGTACGGCCGGCTGACAATTGTTTGACTATCATTTTCACGCAGCAGTGCAGAGGGCTTGACTTTGCGGGCTTTGCGGCTTTGCGTGACGTTCTGTTTCACGCAAAGCCGCAAAGCGCGCAGAGGCGGGGCAGAGGTATTTTGTGTTATTAAAGTTGCACGCAGAGGCACAGAGGCACAGAGGGTTTGACTTTGCGGGCTTTGCGACTTTGCGTGACGTTCTGTTTCACGCAAAGCCGCAAAGCGCGCAGAGGTGGGACAGTGGCATTTTGTGTTGCCTCTTGAAAATTAAAGTTGCGCGCAGAGGCGCAGAGGCACAGAGGGCTTGCCTTTGCGACTTTGCGTGGCGTTCTGTTTCACGCAAAGGACGCAAGCCGCAAAGCGCACAAAGGTGGGACAGTGGCATTTTGTGTTGCCTCTTGAAAATTAAAGTTGCGCGCAGAGGCGCAGAGGGTATGGCAATGCGGCCTTTGCAGCTCTGCGTGAAACTTTGATTAGCCGGGTTTTCCGGAATTATTCTTCTTTGTAATGCACCACGTATTGTCCCGGATTGGCGAAATAATCCCGCATCAGCGCCACCATTTCGTTTTGCGACAGGTAGTCGGAAGGCAGCACTGCACAGAGGCGGGGTTTGTAATGTTTGATGTCTTCAATGGCTTTTTTCAGTCCTTTTTTGGCTTCTGCCGGGCCAAAAACCACGATTTCCTCGGTATCGGGCGCGATGCTTTCGATGATTTTTTGGAAAAAGCGGTGTTCGTCGTGTTTGTCCCGTTCCAGATTGGTTTTATCGGCGGGGGAGAATTGCGGTCCCCACGGGCTGTCGGACCGCGAGCCGCCCTTGGTTTCCTGGTGGTGAATATCGGAGCGGAAGTGCCTGAGGTTGACTTCCCCGTTATCGGCGATCGAAATGACATAGGCGTCGCGATAGTCGAGCCAAATGCCGGTTTGTACGCTTGTCATGGCAATGGGTAGTTAATTTGGTGAAGAGATCGGTCAGCCTTCCATTTGGTTGAGGAAAAAACGGATCAGGTCGGTCGTGGTGATGATACCAACAACCTGATCGCCCTCTACGACGGGCAAGGCGTGGAATTCGCGGTGGGCCAGGATTTCCGCAGCTTCCCGCACACTTTGTCCTATCGAAATGGTTTCAGGGTGTTGTTTCATGACGTGGCGGATACCGAGCATGCGGAAGATCGCGACGTCGGCGTCGGATTCGAGTTCGCCGAAATTGTCGGAAAAGCTCAGCCGCATGAGGTCGGTCATGCTCAACATACCCACCAACCGGCCTTTTTTGACCACGGGCAGGTGGCGGATGTGGTGGTGTTGCATCAATGCCTGGGCTTTATCGAGCGGTTCGTTCACCTCGATTGTCACCACGTTTTTTGTCATCAGGGTAGTAATGGATTCGTTTTTCATGATTGAAATCAGTCTTTTTTTCGATCAGTCTTGCGTTGTTTCGGTTCGGGCGCCGATGGTCTGGGCTTTGGAGCCGGAGCGGGTTTCCTGGGCGTTTCTACGCGGGTTTTTTCCTCCCATTTCTGCCGGTGGAAGTCTTCTGCATTGTCTTTTTTAGCCGGCGGCTTTTGAGGGGGTTGCGGCTCGGTCGGGCGCGGTTGCGGTTGTTGGGTATCGCGCGGCTTTTTCACCGGTTCGGGTTGCCGGTCGGGTTCGGGCTGGACGGGCTCTTTTCGCGGCGCCCATTCGGAGGGCTTTTGATCGACATCAGTCGGTTGCCGGTCGGGTTGTTTTTTTACCTTTTCCTGTTCACGCGCCAGTTCAGGATACTGGCGTGCATTTTTATCCAAAAACGCCTGCCGGGTAAGCGGTTGTTGCGGGTTGCGCTCATTGTATTCCTGACGTTTTTCTTCGAACCTGCCGTATTCTTTCAGTTTTTCAGGCAAACGCGCGCGGTCTTTAAACCAGTCGTCGGTCACGACATCGCGGTTGCGGTCGCGCCAGGCGCCCACACCCATCGAAATCGTGGTGCCCGAGCGGCGGTGCCCATAGTAATGGTTGACAAAAGTTGCCGACAAGTGGCTGTAATGGTAGTGGTGGTGCGGATGGTAAAAGTACCAGTCCATAAAATGCCATGAAGGCATATACACAACCACGACGGAATGATGATACGGGTAAAAGCCCCAATCGTACCACCACGGATATGGCCGCCAGCAGGGGCGCCCGTACCACCACGGGTAGCCGTACCACCAGGGGTAATAATAATCCGTGTACACGACCCGGGTAGGGCCCGGATCGTAGTAGACCTCGTCGGCGTAGGGGTAAGATTCATCGTCGTAGCCGTATTCTTCGGCATATTCGCGGGCAGCAGCGGAAAACTCTTCCCGTGCGGCGGGATCATTTTCAATCGTGCGTTTCCATTCGGCCAGTTCTTCGGCCTGGGCGCGGGCAACGACGAGATTCAGCGAGTCGGTCTGATGAATCACCCAGGCCGGATCTTCGCGGTATACATCGCCCACCAGCACCGTAAAGCGCAGGTCTTCGTTGAGGATTTCGAGCACTTCCGGCAATTGAATCAGCTGCCGGAATGCCTGCTGGGCGCCTGCCGGGTAGCCCCGAATCAAGTCCTCGAAGGTCGCCTCTGCCGTGCTGTTCAACTGGTCGATATTCTGGAGTGTGCGCATTTGGTTTTGCGCCACCAGATAGGCTGCATCCCTTTGGTTTTCAGGCATTTGACGCAAGGCTTCGCGTATGCCTGCCGGAGAGTTGCGGTTGTCGACAAGCGCAGAAACCAAGCCGGGATAACGCACGATTTCATAAACGGACTCCTGCGTTTCCCTCGGAAAGTCCTCGATCAGGGTACGGAATGCAGCAGAGGTTTTCAGGCGGGCGTTGTTCAGTTTGATCAGTACTTCGGGGTATTGGGTAGCCTCTAGTATGGCCAGCCGGGTTTCCACCGGATACAGGGCAAGGGCTTCCACCGACTGCTTGTTTTCCTCGGCAAGTTCGCGCAAAAGCGCTTTGTCACTCTGGGCAGTCAGCGATACGGAGGCTCCCGTAAGGAGCGCCAGCAAGAGCGG
>JADZFP010000297.1 GCA_020849825.1 Saprospiraceae bacterium | reverse complement strand
CCTGATCGCCTGGTTGCTCGAACGCACGATCCGGTTTTGGGACGCGCCGGACATACGCGGTGCGGCATGGTTGGGCCTGATCGGCGGTTTTATTGCGCTGACCCGCCTGCACGATGCGCTCGTGATGCTGGTTCCTGTCCTTTGGGGTGTCGACAATTGGGCAAAGTTGCGCGAGCGGGTTGTTTTTCTGCTCGGCAAAGCGCACTGGATGGCCCTGGCCGCGTTGATCGGCATGATTATCCTGATCCCGCAGTCGATGTATTACAAAACGGTGAGTGGTCAATGGTGGTGGTATGCCTATGGCAACGAGAAGCTCGACCTGCGCCATCCGCACATATTGGGCGGCTGGTTCGATTACAAAAACGGCTGGCTGATCTACACCCCGATCATGGTTTTGTCGCTGCTGGGCATATTCTGGATGAAGCGCTATGTGCGGCCGGCCCTCACGCCGCTACTGATCGTGTTGCCGCTGCACGTATACATCGCTTACAGCTGGTGGTGCTGGTTTTACACCAACGGATACGGTTCCCGCCCGATGGTGGATTTGTACCCCTTGCTGGCTCTGTCGCTGGCGGCATTTTATCAGATCAGCTGGCGAGGCCTGGTCGGCAAAATCGCCCTGGGCGCTCTGCTGGTCTTTTGCAGCTGGCTCAACATCTTTCAGGTTTGGCAATTCCATGTAGGTTTGATCTGGTCGGAATATGAAAACCGGGCGCATTTTTGGGAAATGTTTGGCAAAACAAAAACCTCCCGCAATGCCCTGATCGCCTGGAGTTCGCGGGAGCGCCAGCCCCGGACGCCGCCGGTATTCGTCGGCAAACTGGGAGAAAACGGCTGCGAAGACTCCACAGGAACCCACTTCGTGCGGGAGCCGAAGCATGGCGGCAACTTCGCCATCCGGATGGACGAACAGGAGTTCGGCGGAGAAGTCATCAGTCCGCCCGGCTCGCTCAAAGACGCCCGTGCAGGCGACTGGATACGCGTTTCCGCCTGGGGTTACGTACCGGGCCGCACCAAACTCTGGGACCAGTTCGGTATGGCCGTTCTGACGGTCACTTTCCACGATAGCGACGGTAAAATCATTCACGACAGGGCCTTGCGCATCGCGCCGCAAATCGGCAATCCGGAAGGCTCCATCTGGAATGCCGGCGCCACCGACCAGTGGGGAGAAGCGACCTATTTCGTGCAGATTCCGATGGAATTTTCACCGGAAGGCTTTGTGAAAGCTTACGTCTGGAACCCCCGTCGGGAAAAACTGTTTATTGACGACCTCGGCATGGAACTTTGGCGACAATGAACGGCTGATTTTGACAAATAATCGCCAATTTTGTCGGCCTTTTGGCAATACGATAGCACTACCAAACACAACCACATTATCATGCGCAGCAAAATCGCCGGCATCGGCTACTACGTCCCCGAAAAAGTTGTCACCAACGAAGATCTGTCCAAAGTAATGGACACCACCGACGAATGGATTCAGGAACGCACCGGCATCCAACAACGCCGCTACGGCAAAAAACACAAGGAAACCACGACGACCATGGCCGCCGCCGCCGCCCGCATCGCCTGCGAACGCGCCGGCATCGCGCCTGAAGACATCGACTTCATCGTCTTCGCGACGCTGAGCCCCGATTACTACTTTCCCGGTTGCGGTGTGCTGCTCCAGCGCGAACTGGGCATTACCCAACGCGAAGCTGGCGCCCTCGACATCCGCAACCAGTGCTCCGGGTTTGTGTACGCCCTGAGCATCGCCGACCAGTTTGTCAGAACCGGGACGTACAAAAACGTGCTCGTCGTCGGCTCGGAAATGCACTCCATGGGCCTCGATTTCAGCACCCGCGGCCGCAACGTGACGGTCATCTTCGGCGACGGCGCCGGAGCGGCTATCGTACAGCCCAGCGACGATCCGAACCGGGGCATCCTGGCGACCAAACTGCATTCCGACGGCACCTACGCCGAAAAACTCGCTTTCATCAACCCCGGCGCACACGGCGGTTATCATTTTAATAAAATGGGCGAAGCCACCGATTTCGGTTTCCCGCCGGAAGATACCTACGGCGAAATATTCATTACCCCGCGTATGATCGAAACGGGCCAGTATTACCCCAACATGGAAGGGCAATTCGTCTTCAAACTGGCCGTGCAAAAATTCCCCGAGGTAATCCATGAGGCGCTGAAAGAAGCCGGCCTGCAAGCCTCCGACATCAACATGCTCATCCCGCACCAGGCCAATCTGCGCATCAGCCAGTTTGTTCAGAAAATTCTGGGCCTTCGCGACGACCAGGTCTGGAACAACATCCAGCGCTACGGCAACACCACCGCCGCCTCGGTGCCTATTGCCCTGTGCGAAGCCTGGGAAGCCGGCAAAATCAAGGAAGGCGACCTGGTGTGCCTCGCCGCTTTCGGTTCGGGCTTTACCTGGGGTTCTGCCTTGATCCGGTGGTGATTTTTTATGGTGAGGTGGTGAATTGGTGAGGTGGTGATGGGGCCGGGAAGTTGGCCGGACAAGGCGCATGAAAGGGCTGCAAACATCCATCTTCCTGAATTTGGGGGATTGATTTAAACATCATGCCGTGATACGGTTCGGGAAGGGCGCCCATTGATTCTGGTATCATTTACCTTGAATCCGCCGGGATACACTATCCCAACTGCCGCATCGCGGCAAAACGTATGTAGGTATTAAAAACAATCCACCGAATCAATATGACCTGTCGCCCCATCATTCTGCTTGCCTTGTTTCTGCTGCCGTCGGTCGCTGCCGCGCAGGACGGCTGCGTTTATTTT
>JADZFP010000296.1 GCA_020849825.1 Saprospiraceae bacterium | reverse complement strand
CAGTCCATAAAATAGACATGCGCAAAAAGTGCCTTATCAGACGCCTTTTCCGCAAATTGGTAAATTTAAATTTTGAATAGTCGACGATAAAAAAATTATCGCCTGTTATTGCTTCCGAACTGCAAGCCTATCGTCAAACCTACCCTGGCAATAAAAGCAACACGGTTTTCCTTCCGGTTTTCGAGCAACAGGTTTTCATACAGGAAAGTATCGCTGTCGTTGAACGCCTCGTTGCCCCGCTCAAACATATTGTACGTGGCGCCGATACTGGCATACAAGTCGGCAGCCAGCAGTTTGCCATAGCTGTGCGCGCCGAGATTCAGCATTAATATATAACTCTCCTGAACGGGCTCAAATCGCTGCCGGCCGAGATAAAGATTCGTTTCCCGGTTAAAAACATCAGTATCGACGGCATCGAATTCGCGATGATTGTACCCCAGCAGCACTCCTGTATAGGGCCGGAAGCCGCGGCGGCTGTCTTTGGAAATCCAGTTAATCGCCAGGTGGGAGTAATAGCCATTCCAGTACACCTTTTCGTCTTCGGCATTGTCAACTTCGCTGAAACGGAGGTCCCAGAGCCGGTCGCGGTTGTTGTTGGCGCGCTGATAGGAAGCCTCGATGTATACTTTTCGGGTCTGGATGCCCATCACCGCGCCCCAATCGCGGCGAAACAGCGGAAAAACATAACTGCCGAGGTACAGACCGAAATCGCGCGAGGCGCGCACTTGCGCTTTCTTTTGTTTGCGAAAGCAGGCATTGGATTTGGCGCGAATGTCGGCTGCCCTGGTCCGTTCTCCAATCAGTTCATACTGATCGGCCAGACGGGCAAGTCCTGCACAGTCGTCGGCCGCGGTCATACCGCCGAGGGCTTCGGCGGCCAATAGCCCCAGCGGGCGGTCTTTTGCCGTCGCAGCGTCGTTGAGCGACTGGTTCAGAAACTCCCGGTCGCGATAACCCGCCCGGATCGCCTTGGCGGCATAGCCGCGATATTGCTCTCCCCTGCCTTCTGCCTTCAATACCCGTGCTGCGCGCGCGTAAGGCGTGCCGCCGGCAACCAGGTCGGGTCGTGCGGTCAGTACGTTGTCGAGCATTTCGGGCGAGCGATCGAGTATTTTGACCAGGTCGCTTCCGCCGCCCTGGCGTTCGTCGGCATCCAGCGCACCGTAACTTTCCAGCGACACAAGGCTGGCTTCGAGCGCTACGGGGTCTTTTTCTCCGCGCTCGGATTTCATTTGCACAATCCAGTAATTATTGATTGTGCGCAGATAATCAGACAAATAGGAGCTGTTTTCATTCGCTTTGGCAGCATAAGCCAGGGCGTTGGTAAAATCTTTTTTACCGAAGTAAAACTCCGTCATGGAGACGTTGTACTCGGCCTGCGTGGGTGCGAAGTTTTCCCATTTGATGATAAAATTGCGCCCCTCAAATACGTACCGCAAAGGGAAACGGCTGCTTGTAAAACCATTGATATCGGAATCAATCGAACGCAGGAGATCGAACGCTTCGGTCATACGACCTTTCATCCCCAGCGTAAATCCCTTCTGATACAGGTAGTTGGCCCTGAAATACCGGGCTACGTCGGCGATCTGGCCGCTTTCCGTTTTGATGATCGGATCAAGCAGGGTCAATCCTTCCTCCACGCTGTTGCTGATGCTGGTAATGTCCGCATCGGTCACGGTAGACGGCTTCAACGATCCCGCAAAATCGCGCATG
Source organism: Saprospiraceae bacterium (assembly GCA_020849825.1). Classification (GTDB taxonomy): domain Bacteria; phylum Bacteroidota; class Bacteroidia; order Chitinophagales; family Saprospiraceae; genus M3007. Next base: position 32,534 of record JADZFP010000296.1, on the reverse strand, counting down.
GCGTTGTATTTCCGCACGGCGGTTTCAAGGTCGCGTTCGGCTTTGGTCTGGGCAAAAACGGATGCGCCGCTCAGCAGGAGCAGCGTGGCAAACAGTAGTTTCTTCATAACGTAAGTTCGTAAACGGGTCAAATTTAGGGCCAAAAATACCCTACTCTGCATTCTTTAAAACAATGAAGGCGCCGGTATGATACCGGCGCCTCACTCGACAGGTAATATTGGTCTAATGGGTCGAATTTACTTGATGTCTTCTCCTTTTTTGCCAGCGGCGCGCACCAGCATGAACAGCACGAAGCCGATGGTGATGAAACTAATCACGGCATTGAGGACATTCCCTACCATGATTCCGCCGACTACCTTGCTCGGATCGGCCGGGTCAACTTTACCGCCGATGACGATACTGGAAAAATCGGGATTCCCGCCGATCATACCGATGATTGGGGTGATGACGTCCGTCACCAGCGAGTCCACGATCTTTTGAAAGGCGCCGCCAATAATGACAGCGATGGCAAGTGCCAGGACGTCTCCGCGGAGCATAAATGCTTTAAAATCTTTCCACATAAGCTTGAAATTTTGTTTTGAATTGCGCCCCAAGGTAAAAATTCGGCTATTTATCCCAAAACAAGGAAGCGGCAATTCCATCGGCCAGGAATTTTCCGGCCGCGCTCAAATAATAGACCGTGCCTTTTTTCAACAAGGCGCCCGACGCCAAATACGGTATCGCCTGGCGTTCGAAATAGGGTCTGAATTCGGGGCCAAGACGGTCCAGATTCGCTGTATCGAGCCCCCAACTGGTGCGCAAACCGGTCATTACCAATTCGTTATAACGCTGTTCCGGACGGAGTACCTCCGATTCGAACGGTATTTGACCGGCTTCCAATGCCTTGATGTACAAGGCATTATTGGCTGCGTTCCATTGTCGCGTCATGTCTTTGAACGAGTGCGCCGACGGCCCGATACCGAGGTAGGGCTCCCCCTGCCAGTAACTGCTGTTGTGCCGGGAATAATGCCCCGGGCGGGCAAAATTTGAAATCTCGTACTGTTCGTAACCCGCACCAGCGCTTGCTTCCAGCAGAAAATCGAATTGCCCGGCGGCTTTCTCCTCGTCCACCGCGGGCGCTTTACCTTTCGCCACCCAGTTGCCCAGGGCCGTACCCTCCTCCACCGTAAGGCAATAGCACGACAAGTGCGGCACGCCGTGTTCAAAAACAATGCGCAGATTTTCCGCCCATTGCGCATCGGATGTAGTCGGCGCGCCATAAATCAGATCGACAGTCAGCTGGTCAAAGCCCGCAGCGTGTGCGGCTTCCAGGCAGGTGCGGGCGTGTTCGGCGGAGTGTGCGCGGTTCATCCACTGCAAATCGGCATCGCTGAACGACTGTATTCCGATGCTCAGCCGGTTGACGGGCGTGTAGCGGCGCAGGTCGGCCAGATACGCTGCGGAGAGGTCGTCGGGGTTGGCTTCGAGGGTGATCTCCGCATCGGGGGCTACGCGGTGCAGCCGGCTGATTTGTTCAAAAATCCGCACCAGGTCGCCGACTGGCAGTTGAGAGGGCGTGCCGCCACCGAAATACACGGTGGTGAGTTCGGCGCCGTCGAGGTAATCGCGTTGCATATCCAGTTCGAGCACCAGGGCATCCAGCATGGCATCTTTCAACCGCATGGAGGTGGAAAAATGAAAGTTGCAATAATGGCAGGCCTTTTTGCAAAAAGGAATGTGGAGGTAAAGATGCACGTCGGTAAATGGGCCCGGAGGGCGGCATTCAAAGGTTGGACAATAATTGCCTGAACCGCGGCTCGATCTGACGGTAAGTATCGGCCGTAAGGTTTACGTTGCCGTACCATACCCGTTCGAAGGTCTGGGTGGCGTCACGAAAAGCGCTTGCCTTGGGGTGTTGGCGCATTTCGCGCAGGTAGTCGCGGTTGGTTTTTTCCCTCGACCAATGGATGGCGTTTTTGGCGGAGAGGTCTTTGATAATTTGTAAATAATAGACCCGGATCGCAAGGGCGTAGTTTTGGTCGGCCAGGGCTTGTTTCAAAAAGCGGTCGAGATCGGTTTCGTGCAGGTAGTCTTCCAGATTGTCGAAGGTAATTTCAACTCCGTCGCGCGCAATGGCCTTGTTGCGAGGCTGTTGCATCATTTTATAAATCCCGAAAGCAATGGCCAGTACGGCCAGAATGATGGCAATGGTCTGCAAAACATTGCCCCAAAGGCCCGTATTCAAAGTCCAGTCGCGCCCCGAAGGACCGGTATTGGTCGGCAAATTCCGCGGCTTGCGCTGTCTTTCCTTGTAGCGGTCGTCGCTGTAGTCCAGCGAACGGGTTGCATCCGCCCATTTCGTCTCGTCGACTGGCCTGACCGCCGTTGGAGCCTGGGCTTGCGGTATTGCATTTTCCTCCTGGGCCGAAACGGACGACACCGCCAGCCAGCCAAACAACAAGAGCAATATTATTTTCCTGTACATCATGTCGGATCTGTCAAAATTATATCGAAACCAAATCACTCACGCGCCAGCCCCCGGATTTGCCGGACTGTACCAATTTTTTCAATGCCTTCCCGCAACTGGGCTGCATCTGCTACTTCCCGGCCGGAAAAATACTGCAAAACACCGCCCAGAATGAGTGTCAGAAACATGAAGTAGGTCACGATGCTGGCCGCAATAGCGGTAGCGATCGTCACGAAATTTCGCATATTCCCCTCCCCCGAAGGCACCATCCAGCTGAAAAACCGGAGTATGAGATCCCAGATTTCCGAGTCGAGAAACCAATACAACAACACCCCTAAACTGCTGACCAAAAAACCCAGCAATATGGCTTCTCCCCAACGGATCAGGGAAAAAGTGCGCCCCAGAGCCGTAAACGGATTTTGTGTCTCAAACATCAGCACAGCGCACCAAAGCGCCAAAAACGGATAGGTAAACCAGATGAGCAACCAGGTCATCATATTTGCGTCGAGCCGAAACACCCAAAGGAAAAAAGGCATGGGGATGATTAATACCAGGGTGCTGAGCAAAAGATTGCCCGAACCGTATACTTCTCTGATGTCGTCCGGCATCTCCTGCCTTGCAGCCCGGAAAGCAGCCGACGCAATCAGCACGAAAACAATTATTTGCGCATAAAACAGCCAGGGCATTTCTTCGGTGCCCATCATATTGTCTACGCCGTCGAGCACGCCCAGCCACGATCCCGTAAAGGAAAAAGTATCGGCCGGTTGTGCAGGCGACAGCACAAAAGCGGGGATCAGCAACAAAACCGTTGCGCCCAGCAGCCCGAACAAGGTTGTACGAGGGTGGCGGCGCAACATCGTAAAGGTGTCGGACAAAATCTCGCCCGCATTCTTAATGGTCTTAAAATCAATGGCATCCGCACGGTCAGGGGGCAATTCCTTGCCCTGCTCTTTTCCGTCAAATGCCCCGCGGCGGGCCAGGTGCCAGGGCAGCCAAACAAAATACCAGAGCACGAAAAACAGGGAACACAGTATAAACAGCCCCCTGATCACATCGGGCGTTTGGGTGTAACGGGTCAAAAAACCTTCAAAAATGGCCGCGAGGATAAACACCGGGACGAGCCCGATAAAAATCTTCAAACCCCTTCGCATGGAAATCTGAAATGCCTGCACCCGCCGGTACGTGCCGGGAAACAACAAACCCGAACCGGCCACCAGGCCCGCGGCGCCCGCGATGATAATCGCGCTGATTTCGAGGGTGCCGTGTATCCAAATGGTCAAAAAAGACTCCCAAAACAGCCCGCGTTCGATAAAAAAATACTGAAATGCCCCAACCATGATTCCGTTGTACAACAACATGAATACCGTCCCGATCGAAGCCAGCACCCCGAAAATGGCCGTCCGCAACGCCACGAACAGGTTATTGGCCGCAATGCCGACCGACATCCCCAGGGGCCCGCTGTCTTTATACACGGCCATGGGATCGTTGTTTTCGATATTGGCCAGCGTCATTTCCACGTACTCGTCGCTCAATACCACCCGCGCAAAGTCGGGATTCAGGATACTCGAAACCACCCCGATGGTAAATGCCAGCACGAAAATGCTGAACGCCAGCAACAACGCCCAGCGCGCCTCCCACATGACCTGCGGCAAATCCAGCGCCCAGAACCGGCGCAAGCGGCCGGCGGGCATACGTTTGCCCCGGTACACATTGTGAAATACCCGTTGGGCCAGACTGTTCAGGTACATCCGCACCGAGCGGTTGGGGTAAAAGGTGCGGGCGTAGGAAAGATCGTCCGTGATTTTAATAAACAGGTCGTTGAGCCGCTCGGGATCGCGCTGATTGCTGGCCAGCAACGACTCGAATTCGGCCCATTTGTCCTTATTCTGTTCGATGAACTTGGTTTCTTTCATAAATGGCGTACAACAAGGTCGGAAAAGCGCCCGGTATCCTGTCGATCTCTACAAACGCCCTTTCCGCAACTGGGTTGTGTGCAAAAGTAAGAGATTTTTGATCAGAACACCGCCCGCACCTGCGCCCGCCCCACGTGTACCAAACGGCCGAACTCGCCGGTCTTCCGCCCTTCGTAACTCAGGTTGAGTTGCAGGGATTTCGACAACTGGCGGTCGAGGGTCAGGCCCCACAAATAATTGCGGCCGTTTTGCAGCCCTTCCAGCATGGCATAGGCAACGGGCGTATTGGGCTGGCCGGTATAACGCACGTCGGCGTAGGTCGCGCGGGCGCGCAGCGAGGTGGCAGGCCGAAAACCGGCAGCATTGGGTTGTCCGGCCGGGTTCCAGGTAAGTTCGAGGTTCCAGTCGGTCTGCGTGGCATTTTCGCCCGAAGGCAGGCTGTTGGCCAGATTTTGCCCCGAAAACACGAGGGAAAGTCGCAAACTGCGCTGGGGAAGCCAGTTCACTTTGGGACCCGCCTGCCAGCCCGACACGCGGTAGTCGCGGCTGGCAAACACTTCGTTGTCCGAAGCCTTTTGATTCAATGCCACGTCTGCCTCCACACTCCACCGACGACCCAGATTGAGCCGACCGTGCAAGGTCCAGTCGGCCACACGGCGGCTTTCAAATCCGGTGGTCAGCGCCACACGGCTCCGGCTGTCGCCCTGGGCCAGCGAAGCATCCCAGGCAGGGTCGGCCCGATTGAAAAACAACACGTTGCGCACGGTGGAAGAGACCGTCACCAGGGCCGTATCGGCGATAGACAAGTCGAACGGATTCCAGGGCGATATGCCTTCTATGCCGGAATAAACCCGGCGGTTGATCTGCAGGGTGCTTTGGGTCGACAAGCGCCGGCCCACACGCCGCCAGCCGCGTTTGGCGCCGGCCCACAACACGCGGGGTTCGAAACGCAGGTTTTGGTTAAACACGACGTTGTCGGTCCGGATGTAATCGGTCGTGCTCACCGCCACCCGTACGTAAGTTGCCTGATCCTGAAACACGGCAATTTCCATCTCGTCTACCTGCAAAATGCTGTCGCGGTTACGATCAACCCAGGTGTATTGCCCTTCGCCGGGATTGACCTTGACGTAACTGAACTCCAGGCGTGGACTTTGCCCCGAACTGATCTCATAACCGGTCGTCAGGTTGAGGGCATTTTTCCAGGCGCTCAGGGTGTAATCGACCCGCCCGAGGTACGTGTTTTGCGCTTCCTGGTTGGTCAGTTCGGGCTCGATGATGCGCAACTGGCGCCAGCTCAGGTTCCACGATACCGACTGGCTTATGCTGCGAACCGGCAAGGCGCCGGCGGGTTGCCAGCGACCGTTGAAGTTGATTTCGTCGGCGGCGGTATTTTGGCGAAAAAGCGCGCCCATCGGGGCAAAATCGGAGCGGTGGGTCAGGCTGGCGCCGAGTTGCAAGGGGCCGCTGCCTTCGGGCATTTGAATGTACAAACGGCCGAGATCGTACCAGAAACTGGCCTGGGTCAGCGTATCGTTGCCCGTTGAGCGGCGTTCGTTTTTTTCGCGCTCGCCGTACACCCCTATTTTGATGAACGGTACGCGGCTGAGACTGTCTTTTCGGGTAAAAAGGGTTTTGGAAAAATCAAATTTGGGTCGCGAAAACCGAGTATCATCCAGCGACGAAGCGGTGTGCAGGGCATTTATTTCTCCGAAAAATTCAAAGCCGCCGCGGCTTAGCCGGGTCTGGGCAAAATGCCTTTGCCCGTCGTACAACCCTCTTCTTGTAAACGACCCGAATTCGTAGCGGGCACTCCCCCATCCCTTTTTTTGGGTCAATAATTCCGCTCTTGCCAGTTGTTCCGCTGTTTTGGTTTCATTGGCGCCGAGGTTCCAGTCGCGGATAAATTCGGCGGGGCGGTAGGGATTTAACGGCGTAAAATATGTACCAGTGCGTTCGTAATTGCCGCGCAGCTGCATCTGCCAGCCTTTTTTGTCCGGCACCAGCACATGGCGAATACCGGCAAAAACGGCCACGTCGGCGTCGTCGCGGCTGTCGAGTGGCGAAAAACGGTTGAGATCCAGGCGGCTTAGAGCAGTTTCAGCGCTCAACTGGGTGCGGGCGCCGAGCCGGTATTCCGAGCCCAGGGCAAACAATTGCCGCCCCTCGGGCGCGATCAGTTTCACCACCGGCTCAAAATTGCCCAATGGCTGGCAGGTATTCGGGTCAAAACCCGCCCAGCGAAAAACCCGCCCGTTAGCGGCGGTAAAAGCCTGTACATAGCGCCCCTGCCCCTGCGGCACCTCGGTAAATCGCGCCGCGTATCGCGCGCTGTCGGCATTCACCGAATACACTAAAATGGTTTGCAGAACACCGCAGATCAGGGTATCCAGGGCTTTGTATTGCACGCGGGCGGGGTCGTAGTCGCTCAGCGTATCCACACCGGATGCAAACGCTTCCGACAAATCGTCGCCCACCTGGGCCAGCCGGCTGCGCTCTTCCGGCGAAAGGTCCTGCGCGCCACCGCTGTTGCGGCTGTCCTGTTCGGAGTAAACATTCAGGTAAGTACGTCCGCGGGCTTGCCGCCACTCTACGTTGCCGGCCATGGTGGCGCGCAGGTAGGCCTGCACGGCGTATTCAAACTCGACAATAATGCGGCTGTCTTTGGTAATCAGGCGGCGCGGGGTGAAACTCACTTCTCCCAGATTGTAGTCGATAATGTAGTCGTCGTCGAGCCCCCGGCGCAGCAGCTGACCGTCGATATACACTTTCTCCGTGCCAGCCAGCACAATGATAAACCGCTCGCCTTCCGCCCCTTGCAGGCGATAGGGGCCCTGATTACCTTCTTGTCCCTGGATGATTTGCCGGGCAAATTTGCCCCTCGACACGGCTGCTGCGGCGCGGTAAGTCAGGGTATCGCGGCCCGGCAAGCGCTCCAAGCCATTGATCATACCCCCTTGCAGGCGTTTGAAATAATTGGAAAAATAGCCCTGGGGCCGGGTCAGGTCGTAGTCGCCGGCGGTAAGCGCCGTGTTTTTGCGGCGCAACTGGATATAAATCCGGTCGAACTCCTGCAACTGGCGGGTGGTGCCGTCGGGTTGCAGTGGAATGGAATTGTCGGAGAGGGCAGCGCTCAGTTCGAGATCGTTGCCCAGGCGCCCATCGAGTTGCAGGGTGAGGTTGGAGTTGAATACCAGGTTCTGGTTGTTGCCGAAGGAGAGACCGCGCACATAGGCGCCGTTGGAGCGCAGGCTGTTGGTTTCCCAGATGTTTTTGGAAGGCGTATAGGGCGAATAATCGTACCGGATATCGTCTTCGGGCGCGCCGGGGCGTCGAATGGCCAGCGTATCGAGGCGGCGGAAAGGAGCGGCCAGGTTGTAGGGCAAAACGCGGTAGCTCAGCGTGAGGCGGGAGCAGCCCGGGTGAGCGGCTTGCAAAGCGGCCGTGTCGATCAGCAGGCGGTTATTTTGCAGGGTAAAAAAGCGCGCATCCAGCGACTGGCCACTGACGGAATCCTGGGCGCCGAGCAGGGGTGGCAGCAGGCTCAGGGTATCCAGAACCTGTTCGGGCAGGGAAGCGTCGACAGTTTGGGTACGCCAGTTGGTCCATTGCGCAGACAGGTCAGCAGCGCCAAATAAGCACAATAACAGGCCGCACAGCATCCGCTGCGCCCGTTTGGGCAACAGCGAAACCCGGCGGCGGGCCGGCGTAAGGTTTGGGTGGCTCAACATGGAAGGTGTCGACAGGCAGCAGGGGTCAACACATGGCGCCCGGGGAGCGGTTTGCGTTGCCTTGTATCGATGTACGCGGCACTATCGTTCAAATATCGGCTTTACCGGCGTAGAATCGATCGGCGGTATGGGTGCAGGGCGATCGGGGCGGCCAGGGCGGCTGCGGGCCAGGGAGTCGTTGAGGTCGTCGATGGCTTCCTGGATCAGCAGCGAATCCGCGATTTTTTCGGCACGGGCCAATAAATTCCGCTCACATTCGGCGATGCGTTTGGCACTGTATTCATTGACGCGTTCGGCCACCTTGGCTTGCACCAGCTTATCCGTGTCTCTGCCACAAGCTGCACTGAGCAACCAACTGATTAACAGATAGAATAAAACGGCTGTTTGTATGCGGTTTATCATGGGAAACCCTGAATTTTTATCGACCTTTATCACGAAGATACGGCAAAGGTCACTATTCCCGTTTATCCACAATCTGATTACGCGTGTACGTTAACGGAGTGAAAAAATTTTTTTAAACAACTATTGCGGAGTCAGAAAACGGCCTTATCTTTGTATCGTTATCGTTGAAAAACGAACCACAACACAGCAAATTTCCGCTCGATAAAAGAGCGTTATATTTAAGATTGTTTTCATTTGGTTTTTTGGGGTTATACAGGGTGCCGTCAGTTTCTGATGTGTGCCCTGTTTTTTTTATTGCCCTTGCGGAGGACGTAGGGGGGATGGGAACGCGGATGACGCGGATTGGGGCGGATGGACACGGATTTTTTTTACCCGCTGCGCGGGTGCTTTTTTGACAGGATAAACACGATAAACAGGATAGATGCCGGCTGCGCCGGCATGGCGGGTGTTGCTTCTTTCCTAAAAAAATCCTGTCCAATCCTGTAAATCTTGTTCATCCTGTCCAACCCCAAACTGTTTTTTTAGACAGGATCAACAAGATTAACAGGATAAATGCCGGCTGCGCCGGCATGGCGGGTGCTGCTTCTTTCCTAAAAAAATCCTGTCAGATCCTGTAAATCTTGTTCATCCTGTCCAACCCCAAACTGTTTTTTTAGACAGGATCAACAAGATTAACAGGATAAATGCCGGCTGCGCCGGCATGGTGGGTGTTGCTTCTTTCCCTAAAAAAATCCTGTCCGATCCTGTAAATCTTGTTCATCCTGTCCAAAAACACCACCGCTGCGCGGGTAAAAAATCCGTGTCCATCCGCCCAAATCCGCGTCATCCGCGTTCCCATCCCGCTCCTTTCCAGTCCACCAAACAACAAGAGCCGCCCCGAACACTCGGAGCGGCTCTCGCATGGTATCTTGAAATCGATTGACCCGGGAAATCAGGCTTCTTCGTCTTTCTTTTCTTCTTCCGTCGTTTCTTCGGCAGCGGGGGCCTCGGGCTCGGCGGCGGGCGCTTCTTCAACAGCAGCAACCGTTTCTTCCACGGCGGCTACGGTTTCTTCTACAACGGGTGCGGTTTCTTCAACAGCAGCAACCGTTTCTTCCACAACAGGCGTTTCCTCGATAGCGGCCACGGTTTCTTCAACGACCGGGGCTACTTCTTCCTCCACGACCGGCGCAGCGGCAGCGGCGGCTTTGGCTTCGGTTACTTTGGCGCTGACTTTGGATTCCGTGGGCTTTTTGTTGCCGCGACGGGTTTTCTTCTTCGTGGCTTCTTTACCGGCTTTCGGGTTGTAGGTTTCGTTGAAATCCACAAACTCGATCATGGCTACTTCGGCGCCGTCGCCCCGGCGGAAGCCGAGTTTGATGATGCGAACGTAACCGCCCGGGCGGTCGCCGATTTTGGCGGCAACGGTGCTGAACAGTTCCTTGACGGCGTCTTTGTTCTGCAGGTAGCTGAATACCACGCGGCGGGAGTGGGTGGTATTGTCTTTGGCTTTGGTCACCAGAGGCTCCACGTAGCGGCGCAGGGCTTTGGCCTTGGCCAGGGTGGTGTTGATGCGTTTGTGTTCGATGAGGGCGTTTGCCAGGTTGGCCAGCAGGGCGCGGCGGTGGGACGCGGTGCGTCCGAGGTTGTTTACTTTATCTCCGTGTCGCATGAGATGTACCTAAGTTTAGGTGGCAGCACCGGGGCAAGCCCTTGAAGACGCTCGACGGTTACTGCACTTGTTAAAAAATGTGTGTTAATGTGCTAATTGGTTAATATGCCAATGTGCTAATGGGCGGATGTGGACTTTTCCGGGGCGCTGAGTGCTTTTCTCATGTTTCGAAAAAATAGCACACAACCTTGTCATTAGCACATTAGCACATTAACTAATTAGCACATTAACTTACTCTTCGTCCAGTTTGTATTTCGCCAGGTCCATGCCGAAAGTGAGGCCTTTTTCCTGGAGGAGTTCTTCGATTTCCACGAGCGACTTTTTGCCGAAGTTGCGGAATTTGAGCAGTTCGTGGGTGTCGTATTTGACCAGTTCGGCCAGCGTATTGATTTTGGCTGCCTTGAGGCAGTTGTAGGCGCGTACGCTGAGGTCCAGATCTTCGAGCGAGGTTTTGAGCAGTTTGCGCATGTGGAGGATGTGCTCGTCCACTACATTTTCCTCGCGGCTTTGCGGCGTATCGAAAGTGATGTTGTCGTCGGTGATCAGCATAAGGTGCTGGATCAGGATACGGCTTGCTTCGCGGATGGCATCTTCCGGGTGGATGGTGCCGTCGGTTTTCACATCGATGGTGAGTTTTTCGTAGTCGGTGCGCTGGCCGACACGAGTATTTTCCACTTTGTACGCCACGTTTTTGATGGGCGTGTAGATCGCGTCGATCGGGATAACGCCGATAGCGGCGTCTTTCGGCACCATATCATCGGCGGGCTGGTAGCCGCGGCCGTTGGTGATGGTGAGTTCCAGTTCGAGGTTGACGGAGGGTTCCATGCGGCAAAGCAGGAGTTCCGGGTTCATCACCTTGAACACGTTGGTGAATTCTTCGATATCTCCGGCACGGAATTCTTCCCGACCGCTGATGGTCAGGTAGATTTTCTCCTGCTGGAGTTTTTCGTCCTGGATAAGTTGTTTGATTCGAACCTGTTTGAGGTTGAGCACGATGTCTACCACGTCTTCCACGACGCCACGCATCGTAGCGAACTCGTGGTCGACACCGCCGATGCGTACAGCGCTGATGGCGAAGCCTTCAAGCGAGGAAAGGAGTACGCGACGGAGAGAGTTGCCAACCGTTTGGCCGAAGCCCGGTTCGAGGGGTTTGAATTCAAAAGTGCCTTCAAAGTCCGTTGCTTTTTGGAGCAGGATTTTGTCGGGCTTTTGGAAATTGAGAATACTCATGGTATGGATTGCTCCGAATTGAGTGAGGTGGGAAAAAGCAATTGAAGATTCGGGGATTGTCGCGTTTAGTTTTGGGCGGCGGGTTTAAACGCAAAAACGCGGAAATGGTTGACGTCCCACCGGGAGCGCCAACCTTTTCCGCTATCATCAGGCTTATTTCGAGTACAACTCGACGATCAGCTGTTCGTTGATTTTCTCCGGAATCTGATCCCGTTGCGGGTAGGCCAGGAAGATACCAGACATTTTATCGGGGTTCCATTCCAGCCAGCCGAATTTGCGCACATCGCTGGTTTTGGCGCCCACGTGGGTAGTGACAACTTCCAGACCCTTGGAGCGACCGCGAACGGCCACCACATCGCCGGGCTTCAGCGAATAGGACGGGATATTGACCACTTTACCGTTGACGGTCACGTGGCGGTGGCCAACCAACTGACGGGCGCCGCGCCGGGTCGGGGAGATGCCGAGGCGGTACACCGTGTTGTCGAGGCGTGCTTCCAGCAGTTGGAGCAACACTTCGCCGGTAACGCCGTGGCGGCGCGTGGCGTCGTGAAAGGTCTTGCGGAACTGACGCTCGAGCACACCGTAGGTGTACTTGGCTTTTTGTTTTTCAGACAGCTGCACAGCATAGTTGGAGGCCGCTTTTTTCTTGCGGGCCTGGCCATGCTGTCCGGGCGGATACTTACGACGTTCGAAATATTTGTCGTAGCCGTAGATTGAATCGCCGAACGTGCGGGCTTTTTTTGTCGTTGGTCCAGTATAACGAGCCATTATTGATAATGTGCTGATTTGATAATGTGCTAATGTGCTAATTCGGTAATGGGGCTAATGTGCTAATTAGTCAATGTGCTAATGTATTGATGTGCTAATAGATTAGTTAAACCGGCTAAGAATACCAACCTGATAAGCGCTCATAATTAGCACATTATCTAATTAGCACATTAGCACATTAACTAATTAGCGCATTCCTTAAACGCGGCGGCGTTTGGGCGGACGGCAACCGTTGTGGGGCATGGGGGTCACGTCGTTGATGATCATGACTTTGATACCCGACTGGTCGATGGCGCGAATAGCAGCCTCGCGACCCGAACCCGGTCCTTTAACGAACACCTCGGCGGCGCGAATGCCTGCCTCGAAAGCCGTCTTTGCGGCGTCGTTGGCAGCGATTTGTGCAGCGTAAGGGGTATTTTTCTTCGAGCCGCGGAATCCGGCTTTGCCGGCCGATGCCCAGGATACCACTTCGCCTTGCTTGTTGGTGATCGAGATAATGATGTTGTTGAAGCTGGCGTGGATATAGACGAGGCCTTCCGGCGTCACTTTAACCTTGCGCTTGACAACTTTTTTGCTAGCTCCCTTGGCCATATTGTTAATGTGCTAATGTGCTAATTTGACAATGTGCTAATTAGATAATATGCTAATTAGTTAATGTGCTAATGGCTATTTGAACCGGCTAAGAATACCAACCAGATAAGTGCTCTCTTAATTGGCACATTATCTCATTAGCACATTAGCACATTAATTATTATTTCGTTGCTTTTTTCTTGTTTGCAACCGTTTTGCGCTTGCCTTTACGAGTACGGGCGTTGGTACGGGTGCGCTGGCCGCGAAGGGGCAGACCCTTACGGTGACGCAAGCCGCGATAACAGCCAATATCCATCAGACGTTTGATGTTCAGTTGGACTTCCGAGCGGAGTTGGCCTTCGGTTTTGTAGTCGTCGGCGATAATCCGGGTAATGGTTTTGATATTATCGTCAGACCACTGATCGACCTTGGTGCTTTCGTCGATGCCGGCTTTTTCCAAAATAGCGCGGGCGGTAGACGAACCAATGCCATAAATGTAAGTCAGACCAATGACGCCGCGCTTGTTGCGGGGCAAGTCAACACCTGCAATACGTGCCATATTCTGCGGTTGGTTGTAATGTCAAAAGTTGGACGCAGGCCGATAAATTAGCCCTGGCGTTGTTTGTATTTAGGGTTTTTCTTGTTGATCACATAAAGTTTGCCTTTGCGGCGAACAATTTTGCAATCTGCGGAGCGCTTCTTGATGGACGGTTTGACCTTCATGTCGGCTGTTATTTTCTTAGTTCAAAAACGTTCTTTATCGTTGTGTATCAGGCAGTTATTTATACCTGTAAATTATCCGACCGCGAGTCAGGTCGTACGGAGACATTTCGATGGAAACCTTGTCGCCAGGGAGAATACGGATATAGTGCATCCGCATTTTACCGGAGATGGTCGCCAGTATGGTGTGGCCATTTTCCAGACGAACCTTGAAGTTCGCATTGGAGAGTGCCTCAGCGACGACACCGTCTTGTTTGATCAGATCTTCTTTTGCCATAAAAAGCCCTTCCGAATTTTGGGCTGCAAAGTTCTAACTTTTAGGTGAAATTATTTGCAAGGCAGGGTTATTTTTTACTGCCTCCAGAATATAATTATGATCGGACAACACGTCGGCCTTGTTTTTTCGCACGGCCACCGAGTGTTCGTAATGTGCGCTGGCTTTGCGGTCGCGGGTATGGATCGTCCAGCCGTCTTGCGCCTGATATACTTCTTTAACGCCCAGATTGACCATGGGTTCGATTGCAATAACCAAACCTTCCCGCATGACCATACCTTTTCCGCGTTTACCGTAATTGGGCACTTCGGGCTCTTCGTGAAGAGAGCGCCCGACGCCGTGACCAACCAGTTCGCGCACGACGCCATATCCATGCTTGCGTTCGGCAAAATCCTGAATGGCGAAGGCGATATCGCCGATCCGATGGCCAACAACGGCTTGCTCGATTCCTTTATACAGCGATCCGTAAGTTACGCTGAGCAATTCCATCACTTCCGGCTGTACTGCCGTAAAGGGAAAGGTAAATGCGGCATCGCCGTAGTACCCGTTTAGTTCTACTCCGCAATCGACAGAGACGATATCGTCTTCGCGAAACTCTCGGTTGCTGGGAATACCGTGGACTACGATATCGTTGAAGGATACACAGAGCGTTGCCGGGAAATCGTGGTAGCCTTTAAAAGCCGGTCGCCCGCCGTGGTCCCGGATCAGCTCTTCTGCTGCCCGGTCGATTTCTTTACCCGTAACGCCCGGCTTGAGCATTGAGCCCACGTGGGCCAGCGTTTTGGATACAATCAGACAGGACTGACGAATCAGTTCGATTTCATCATCTGTTTTATAGAAGACTTTTTTATTATCGTCTCCGCTGGAAAACAAACCTGTCATGATTGATGGTCAGATCGTAATGGTTACTGCGGTTGTCCTACCTGTACACCCTGGGTTGCGCGGCCCTGAATACGACCCGATTTGATCAGGCCGTCGTATTTCTGGGTCAGCAGGTAGCTTTCGATCACCTGAAGCGTGTCGAGTGCTACACCCACCATAATGAGGAGGGTCGTACCGCCAAAGAACAGTGCGAATTGCTGGTTGACACCGAAAGTAGCCGCAATGGAAGGCAACACGCCGATGAGACCGAGGAATACGGCGCCCGGCAGCGTGATGCGGGTCATAATGTTGTCGATATACGAAGCCGTGGCCTCGCCGGGTTTAACACCGGGAATGAAGGCATTGCTGCGCTTCAGGTATTCGGCATAATTGGTCGGGTTAATCATCAGGGCGGTGTACACGTAAGTAAATACTACGACAAGGATGAAGAACACGAGGTTGTAGCCGAATGAGTAAATGTCGTTGAACATATGGATACGACCGGTACCCTGGCCATTATCGCCGGCCAGGTAAGAATATACCGTGGCAGGGATAAACATCAGTGCCTGGGCAAAAATGATCGGCATAACGCCGGCCGAGTTCACTTTGAGGGGAAGATAATCGCGCGCGCCGGAGGTAGGCAGGGAACCTCCCGACCGACCGACCATACGTTTGGCAAACTGGAGCGGAATCTTTCGGATGCCCTGTATCACCAGGATAGTCGCCATGATAACCACGAAGAGCAGCGCCAGTTCGACCACGAAGAGGATGATACGGCCTTCGCCGAACATTTTCTGAAATTCGAAGACGAATGCCTGGGGAAGACGAGCGATAATACCGGCCTGAATAATCAGCGAGGTACCGGTGCCAATGCCTTTATCGGTAATCCGCTCGCCAAGCCACATACAGAAGACCGTACCGGCCGTCAGGATAATGATATTGGAGAACCAGAAAACGGGATCAGGGATGTTGGGCGATACGGCGCCGGGCGTGCTGCGCAGCAATTGGAGGTAGCTGCCGCCTTGCACCAGGGTAATGGCCACCGTCAGCAAACGGGTAATCTGGTTGAGCCTTTTGCGGCCGCTTTCCCCTTCCTTCGTTTGAAGGCGCTGGAAATAGGGCACGGCAAAACCGAGCAATTGCACGATGATCGACGCCGTGATATAAGGCATCACACCAAGGGCAAAGATGGCCGCATTGTCGAAAGCGCCGCCGGTGAATACGTTGATCAGACCCAAAAGGTCATTGGCGCCGCGGTTCTGGCTGGCCTTGGCCAATGCTGCGGGCACGACGCCCGGCAGTACGACAAAGGTACCCACGCGATACACCAACAGCAGTGCAAGGGTGTACAGAATGCGCTGGCGGAGCTCTTTGATGCTCCAGATATTTTGGAAAACCGTAAACAGTTTCATTGCGACGGTGGATAAAAATCTTTATACGAGTTGAACACTGCCGCCCTGGGCTTCGATGGCTGCTTTGGCGGAGGCCGAGATAGCATGTACGGTAAGTTCCACTTTGGCGGTCAGTTTACCGTTGCCCAGCACTTTGATACGTTCGGTGGATTTGGCGATACCTGCTGCTACGAGCGCGGCGAGGTCGAACGTGGATTGGCCAGTCTTTTTGACCAATTGCTCCAGTTGGCCGAGGTTGAGCGGAACGTACTCGGTGCGGTTGATGTTCTGGAAGCCGCGTTTGGGCAAACGGCGCTGCATCGGGGTTTGACCACCCTCGAAGTGACGCTTTTCTTTTGCGCCGCTACGGGCTTTGTCACCTTTATGACCACGCGTGGAAGTGCCGCCGCGGCCCGAACCCGTACCACGGCCAATGCGCTTGCGCGTTTTCACCGAACCTTTGGCCGGACGAAGATTATTGAGTTCCATTGTTATATTTTTTCTTTCGTAAAAGACAGTTAGAATTTGGCTCTTTCGCAGGGAAACCCGCAAGGTGTTTTGGCCTTACAGGTTTGTGGAAAAACGCCCTAAAAACGGATCAGGCGTTTTCAACCTGAACGAGGTGTTGTACAACCCGGACCATACCCATAATCTGGGGATTGCCCTCGTGTTCAACTGTTTGATTGACTTTGCGGAAACCCAGAGCCTTCAGGGTGTCTTTCTGGCGCTTGGTTTTGTCAATCGGACTTTTGACCAAGGTAATTTTTACTTTGCTCATGTTCGTTGTTCGTTGTGCGTTGGCCGTTGTTGGTTATTTGTTGTGCAAAGAGCAGGCAACGAACAACCAGCAGCGAACAACAAAATTATCCGTTGAAGATTTTTTCGAGCGAAATACCGCGCTGGCGGGCTACTTCAACCGGGCTGCGCAGGCTGCGGAGCGCGGCAATGGTAGCCTTGACGACGTTGTGCGGGTTGGAGGAGCCTTGCGACTTGGCCAACACGTCTTGTACGCCGGCCATTTCGAGCACGGCACGCATAGCGCCGCCGGCAATCACCCCCGTACCGTGAGCGGCAGGTTTGATCAGTACGCGGCCGGCGTCAAATTTACCAAACGCCTCGTGCGGGATAGTACCTTTGTGGAGCGGCACTTTCACGAGATTCTTTTCGGCGTCTTTGACGGCCTTGCCGATGGCTTCGGAGACCTCGCGGGCTTTGCCGAGGCCATGGCCCACGGTGCCTTTGCCGTCGCCCACAACCACAACAGCGGCGAAGCTGAACGTACGACCGCCTTTGGTCACTTTGGCGACGCGGTTGAGGGAGACGAGTTTCTCCTTGAATTCGGAATCAGAGGTGCGGGATTTATTTTCTTCTTGCCGTGCCATTGTATAAATGTGCGAATGGGCGATTGAATGATTGTGCGATAATTGTACTATACGAAGCGGATCAGAATTGCAGCCCGCCTTCGCGTGCGCCTTCTGCAAGGGCTTTGACGCGGCCGTGGTAAAGGTAGCCGCCGCGGTCGAAAACAACGGACTGGATACCTGCTGCTTTGACCTTGTCGGCGATCAGTTTGCCGACGGCTTTTGCGCGCTCCGTTTTGTTGACGCCTGCCGGGATTGCGCTTTCGAGCGAATTGGCAGCAGCGATGGTATGACCTTTGAGATCGTCGATCACCTGGCAGTAAATCGCTTTATTGGAGCGGAATACGGTGAGGCGCGGACGCTCGGGCGTACCATTGACTTTCTTGCGAATGCGCAGGTGAATGCGCTGACGTTTTTGCTGTTGGGTGCGTTGCATAGTAGAATGCTGTTATAGATGCTCCCGATTGCCGACCGGGATGCTGCTTATAGTCTATTTTATTTCTTACCGCCGGCAGTTTTACCCGCTTTACGACGAATGATTTCGCCTTTGAACATGATACCCTTGCCTTTGTACGGTTCCGGTTTGCGGAAGCTGCGGATCTTGGCACAAACCTGGCCAAGCAGTTCTTTATCGTGGCATTCCAGCTTGATAAAAGGCGGTTGGCCTTTTTCCATGCCGGTCGTCACTTTGACTTCCTGCGGAACGGCAAAGATGACCGGGTGAGAATAGCCGAGCATGAAGGTAACGAGGTTACCCTGGTTCTCCACACGATAACCGACGCCCACGATCTCCATTTCTTTTACAAAGCCCTGGCTGACGCCGGTGACCATGTTGTTGAGCAAGGCACGGTACAGACCATGCAGGGCGCGGTGGCGTTTCTGGTCGGTTGGGCGTTCGACAACGACATTGCCTTCTTCCAGCGACACTTTGATATCCGGGTCAACTTTTTGCGACAGGGTTCCTTTCGGGCCTTTCACCGTAACCGTGTTATCGGAAGCGACGGAGATTTCCACTTTGGCAGGAACTGCGATCGGCATTTTACCTATCCGGGACATTTCTATGATGATTTACGTGATCAGTTAAGGTTGTGAGCATTAATACACATAGCAGAGCAATTCTCCGCCGACGTTGTGTTCG
The DNA here is from genome assembly GCA_020849825.1 of Saprospiraceae bacterium. Lineage (GTDB taxonomy): Bacteria > Bacteroidota > Bacteroidia > Chitinophagales > Saprospiraceae > M3007. Next base: position 14,081 of record JADZFP010000296.1, on the reverse strand, counting down.
CGAGCCTGTTTGTCGGTCATCACACCTTTGGAGGTGGAGACGATCATGATACCCAGGCCATTGATAATGCGCGGAATATCGGTAGCGCCGGAGAACTTGCGCAAGCCGGGACGGCTGACGCGCACGAGCTCGCGGATGACCGGTTGTTTGGTCACCGGATCGTACTTCAAAGCGATCTTGATGAGTCCTTGCTTGTGAGCGCCTTCAGCGTCGAAGGTGTACTTGAGGATATAGCCCTGGTCGTACAGGATTTCGGTCATGCGCTTCTTGATTTTAGAAGCCGGAATCTCGACGATACGATGGCCCGCCATTTGAGCATTGCGGATGCGGGTCAGATAATCTGCTATCGGATCGGTGACTTGCATATGTTTTGGAAAATAAAGTCGAATGAAGAATTGGCCCAGGTTGGTCGAAATGACCCTGCTGACCGTGAAAAACTTACCAGGAGGCTTTGGTTACACCCGGAATTTTGCCGTCGAGCGCCATTTGGCGGAACTTGACGCGGCAGATCCCGAATTTGCGCATATACCCTTTCGGGCGGCCGGTGAGCAGGCACCGATTGTGCAGGCGGATCGGGTTGGCGTTGCGCGGAAGTTTGTCCAAAGCATCGTATTCGCCGGCTTCTTTGAGCTTTTTGCGCAAATCAGCATACTTGGCGACCAGACGTTGGCGCTTGTGTTCGCGGGCGATAATGGATTTCTTTGCCATCTTTTATATGATCGTATTGGCTGGTATCGAAATTATTTTTTGAAGGGCACGCCCAGTTCTTTGAGCAGGGCAAAAGCCTCGGCATCGGTCTGGGCGCTGGTCACGAAGGTGATATCCATACCCATGATTTTGTTGACCTTGTCGATATCAATCTCCGGAAAGATGATTTGCTCCGTGATGCCCATGGTAAAGTTGCCGCGGCCGTCGAAAGCTTTGTCGTTGATACCGCGGAAGTCGCGCACACGGGGGAGAGCGATCTGGATAAGACGATCGAGGAATTCGTACATACGTTCGCCGCGCAACGTTACGCGTACGCCGATGGGCATGCCTTCGCGAAGTTTAAAGTTCGAGACCGAACGCTTGGCCTTGGTGGCGACGGCTTTTTGGCCGGCGATCGTGCTGAGTTCGGCGGCAGCCAGGTCGACGAGTTTTTTATCGCCCGTGGCATCGCCGATACCCTGATTGATGCAGATTTTCTGCAAACGGGGTACCTGCATGACGGAGGAGTAGTTGAATTGCTGCATCAGTGCAGGCACAACATCCTCGTTGTATTTCTTTTTAAGACGCGCTACGTATTTCATCACTTAATGATGTTTCCGGATTTTTTTGAATAACGGACGCTTTTACCGTCCTGATTGGTACGGCCCACGCGGGTAGCCGTCTGAGTTTTGGGGTCGAAGATAGCCAGGTTGGAAATGTGCACGGGGGCGGGCATTTCCTGGATACCGCCTTCTTCGGTCTGGGTAGCTTTCACGTGTTTTTTCACGATATTCACTCCATCGACCACGGCGCGCATGGTGTCGTGCATAATTTGCAGCACTTCGCCTGTTTTGCCTTTATCATCGCCAGCAATCACGATCACAGTGTCTCCTCTGCGGATCGACAGTTTGGGTGCGCGGGCTTTTTTATTAGTCGTAGCCATTTTACAAAATGGATAATATTTTTTTAAATGGTTGAATTACAGCACTTCGGGCGCCAGTGACACGATACGCATGTAATCCTTGTCGCGGAGCTCACGGGCTACCGGGCCGAAGATGCGGGTACCGCGGGGTTCGTCGGCAGCATTCAGGAGCACGACGGCATTGTCGTCGAAGCGGATATACGAACCGTCGCGACGGCGGATTTCCTTCTTGGTGCGAACGATTACCGCTTTGGACACAGTACCTTTTTTGATACCGCCCGGCGTGGAGTCTTTCACGGTGACGACGATTTTGTCACCGACGCCGGCATAGCGCTGGCGGGTGCTGCCCAGCACACGAATGCAGAGCACTTCTTTGGCGCCGGAGTTGTCGGCCACATTCAAACGGGATTCTTGCTGAATCATGACTTGTTATTGTGCTCTTTCAATGATTTCGACCAGGCGCCAGCTTTTGTTCTTGCTGAGCGGGCGGGTCTCCATAATGCGAACCTTGTCGCCAACTTTGCAGGTGTTCTCTTCGTCGTGCGCGAAGAATTTCTTGGAACGCTTCACGAACTTCCCGTAGATGGGGTGCATCAGGCGGCGTTCTACTTTGACGGCGATGGTCTTGTTCATCTTATCAGAGACAACCACGCCGATCTTTTGCTTGCGAAGATTTCTTGCTTCTTCCATTATTTTGGTGCGATGTGCGGTAATGCGTATGGGCGAATAGGTTGATCAGCGCTGGCGGCGACGACGGGCGCGCAGTTTGGAACGCAGAGCCAGTTCGTCTTCCGACATGGCGGACATTTCACGACTGCGCAGTTCGGTGTGGATACGGGCGATCTTGCGGCGCAGTTCGCGGAGTTCCATCGGATTGGGAATGCCGCGCACGGCGTTATCGAATTTCAATTGCTGGTATTCCTGCTCTGCGCTGCCGAGGTCTGCTTGCAGTTCGGCGACGTTTTTATCGGAGAGGTCCAATTTTTCCTTTGCCATATTGAATGAGCGGTGTGCGAATGAGCGAATGAGGGCGATCGGGCTTATCCTTCGAAGTCGTAGCGGGTGACGGCTTTGCAGATGATCGGCAGTTTTTGAGCGGCGAGGCGCAGGGATTCGTAAGCGAGTTCCTGGCTGACGCCTTCGATTTCAAAAATCACACGACCGGGCTGCACTTCGCAGACGTAGTGGTCTACGGCGCCTTTACCCTTACCCATACGTACTTCGGCGGGTTTGGAGGTGATGGGTTTGTCGGGAAATACCCGAATCCAGACCTTACCTTCCCGTTTCATGTTACGGGTGAGCGCCACACGGGCTGCCTCGATCTGACGGCTGGTCAGGCGGCTGAACTCCATGGCTTTCAAGCCAAAGGAGCCGAAGGAGATGGAACTTCCTTTGTATGCCAGACCGTTATTGCGGCCTTTATGTTGCTTCCGATATTTCTGACGTTTGGGCTGAAGCATCGTATCTATGATTTAATAGCCTGTCAATCAATATTTTATTTATTTCTCTTGCTGTATTGCGGCGTAAAGGGCTGCAAAGTTACAACAAGATATGGTATTATCCTAGGTTCACGGTTTAGCGCCGGCGATTGCCACCGCCACCGCCGCCGCGGCGATCTCCACCGCCGCCGCCACCGCGACGATCACCACCGCCGCCACCGCGACGATCTCCGCGTTCACCGCGTTCGCCACGATCTCCGCGTTCGCCACCGCCACGGCGTTCACCGCCGCCGCGACGATCTCCGCCGCGATCGCCACCGCGGTCACCACGATCGGTGCCTTCGGCTGCTGCGAAAGGAGTGAGTTCGCGTTTTTGGAGCACTTCGCCTTTGAAGAGCCAAACTTTGATACCGATTTTGCCATACACCGTTTGTGCTTCGGCAAGTGCATAATCAATGTCGGCACGGAACGTATGGAGCGGCGTACGGCCTTCCTTGTGTTCTTCAACACGGCTCATTTCAGCGCCGCCGAGACGACCGCTTACGCGGATCTTGATACCTTCGGCGCCGGCGCGCATCGAGCCCTGGATGGCGCCTTTGATGGCGCGACGGAAGTTGATACGGGCTTCGATTTGTTTGGCGATTTGTTCGCCTACGATGTTGGCGTCGAGTTCGGGCTTGCGGATTTCAAAGATGTTGATTTGGACATCCTTGCCGGTGAGCACTTTGAGCTCTTCCTTGATAAGGTCAACCTCCTTACCGCCTTTACCGATGATAATACCGGGGCGGCTGGTATGGATGGTGACGGTAACGCGTTTGAGGGTACGCTCGATCACGATGCGGCTGATACCGTTTTGCATCGGTTTGTTGCGTTCGCGGGGATCGGCGGTGGCCGTTTTCGGGCGACGGGCGCGGAGGTAGGTGCGGATTTTTTCGTCCTCTACTACTTTCAGACCGTAGTCTTTGTCGGCGTACCAGTTAGAATCCCAACCGCGGATAATGCCCAGGCGGTTACCAATCGGATTTGCTTTTTGACCCATTGTATTGTTGAATGAGTGAGTGTGCGAATGAGGGTGGATCGGGGTTATTGTTATTCTCCGTCGAGGCGAACTTTGTTTTCGACCACGAGCGTCACGTGATTGCGGCGCTTGCGGACGCGATAGGCGCGGCCTTGAGGAGCGGGCAGGAAGCGGTAGATAATGCCACCCGGATCCACGTGGGCGGTTTTGATGTAGAGTTCGTAGTCGTCTGCTGCGCCAACCTGGTCAGATTTCTGTTCCCAGTTGTTGACAGCCGACAGCACGAGCTTCTCCAGCCACATGGCAGCTTCCTTGTTGGTATATTTGAGAATGCTAAGGGCATCCACCACGTTTTTACCGCGGATATTATCTACTACCAGTCGCATTTTGCGGGGCGACATCGGGCAGTTGCGCAATTTTGCTACGGCTTCCATTTTATTAAAAATGTGCTAATGTGCTAATGTGCTAATTAGGAGTGTGCTGATGTGCCAATTAGGTAATATGCTGATGATTTGCTCAAGTGCAGGATGTGAAAAATTTTCACATTATCCACGTTAGCACATTATCACATTAGCACATTAGCACATTATTTTCTGTTACCGGCGTGGCCGCGGAAGTTGCGCGTGGGCGCGAACTCGCCGAGTTTGTGGCCAACCATATTTTCGGTGACGAACACCGGGATGAATGTTTTGCCGTTGTGGACAGCGATGGTTTCGCCGACCATATCCGGGATGATCATGGAGGCGCGGCTCCAGGTTTTGATCACCTGTTTTCTGTTGCTTTGTTTGGCCTTAGCGACTTTTTCCGTCAGTGCGTGGTGTACGTAAGGGCCTTTTTTGAGCGAACGCGGCATCTCGTTTCAGTTAAGAGTGATAATTTATTTCACCAATCCGCCTTTTTTGCGGCTGATAATCAGTGCATTGGATTTTTTCGTGCGGCTGCGGGTCTTCATGCCTTTGGCTTTCAGGCCTTTGCGGCTACGCGGGTGACCACCCGAGGCGCGACCTTCGCCACCACCCATGGGGTGATCGACGGGGTTCATGGCAACGGGGCGGTTGCGCGGGCGCCAGCCGTTCCAGCGGTTGCGGCCTGCCTTGCCGTTGATCTCGAGGTTGTGGTCGGAGTTGCCTACGGTGCCGATAGTGGCTTTGCAGGTCAGGAAGATGCGGCGGATTTCGCCGGAGGGCATACGAAGCACGGCGTAGCGGTCTTCGCGGCCCATCATTTGAGCGCCGGTGCCGGCGCCGCGAACCAGAACGCCGCCGGCGCCGGGTTGCATTTCAATATTGTGAACGACGGCGCCCAGGGGTACTTCGGCCAGGTAGAGGCAATTGCCCGTTTCGGGGGCTGCACCGCGGCCGGAAATGATTTCCTGACCGACTGTGAGGCCTTTGGGGGCGATGATGTAGCGTTTTTCGCCATCGGTATATTCCACGAGTGCGATGTAAGCGCTGCGGTAGGGGTCGTACTGGATGCTCTGCACCTTTGCCGTCATCCCTTCTTTTTCGCGTTTGAAGTCGATGATACGGTAGCGGCGTTTGTGGCCGCCGCCGCGATAGCGCATGGTACGGTGTCCGTCGGTATTGCGACCGCCGGTGCTGCCGATGGTCAGCAGCAGTGATTTTTCAGGCTTGGCGCCTTTGGTCAGCTCCTTGCGATCCACGGCCACCCGGTAGCGGGAGCCGGGCGTGATCGGATTGAATTTCTTAACTGCCATTATTGCTCAGTTGAGATCGTTTGCGATAATTATTCTTCCGTGGCGCCGAAGATATCGATGCGCTCGCCGGGGGTGAGGGTCACATAAGCTTTCTTGTAGGAAGCTTTGCGGCCGCGGACGATGGTCGTTTTGGTGCTGCGGGCCTTCGGTTTGGCGGGCATCACAGCCGTGTTGACGCTATCAACGCTGACGTTGTAGAATTTCTCCACGGCGTTTTTGACCTCGATTTTATTGGCATTCTTGTTCACCACGAACACGTAGGTGCTGCGCTTGTCGGCGAGTTTCGTCGATTTTTCCGTGATGACCGGCTTGATCAGAATTTGCTTAGCCATGATGGTGTTCTTTTATCGTTCGTAGTGTCGGGCGCCCCGTCACTGCAAACTGTTTACGCGCAGGTTTCTTTGATGGCCTCGATTGCACTTTCCGCGAGCACGAGCACACCGGCATTCATGATCTGATAGGTATTCAGATCTTTGGCAGGAGCGATTTCTGCTTTGGAAATATTGCGGCAGGAGAGGTATACGTTTTTGTCGTAGGCGCCGAGAACGGTCAGCGGCTTTTTGTCAGCGACCTGGAGGGCGTTGAGCATGGCCTGGAATTCCCGTGTTTTCGGCGCTTCGAAGCGGAAATCTTCCACAACGATGATCTGACCGGCTTTTGCTTTGGCGCTGAGTGCGCTACGGCGGGCCAGGCGGCGCACTTTGGCGTTGACCTGGATGTCGTAGTTGCGGGGGCGCGGACCGAATACACGGCCACCGCCACGGTACAGCGGGTTGTTGATATCGCCTTTACGCGAGCCGCCGGTACCCTTTTGTTTGTGCAACTTGCGGGTGGAGCCGCTCATCTCGCTGCGCTCTTTGGACTTGTGAGTGCCCTGGCGCTGTGCGGCGAGGTAGCGTTTCACGTCGAGCCAAACACTGTGCTCATGCGGTTCGATGCCGAACACGTTTTCGGGCAATTCGATGGTACGGCCCGTGGCTTCGCCTTTGATATTTACGATATTGACATTCATTTCCGAAGAAATTTATGGTCTGCCTTTCCCGAGGGAGCGGCATGTTTTTTACTTTTCAATAATGACATAAGCGCCTTTATGGCCGGGTACCGCACCCTTGATCAGAATCAGGTTCTGATCGGGGAATACCTTCAGAATTTGCAGGCGGCGCACTTTGACGCGATCATTGCCCATCTGGCCGGCCATGCGCATCCCTTTCATCACCTTGGCGGCGAAAGAGGAGTTGCCGAGCGAACCGGGGGCGCGGAGGCGGTTGTGCTGACCGTGCGTCTGCTGCATGACACCGCCGAAACCGTGGCGGCGGACTACGCCCTGGAAGCCTTTACCCTTGGAGGTGCCGACTACGCTGACTTTGTCGCCTTCCTGGAAGACATCGGAAACCGTGATCAGTTCGCCGAGTTCTTTGTTGAGGCTCATGCCGCGGAATTCGCGGACCTGATGTTTGGGCGCCGTACCGGCTGCTTCGAAGTGGCCGAGCAGCGGGGCGGGCGTGTTTTTTACTTTGCGTTCGCCGTAGGCGAGCTGGAGGGCTGCGTAACCATCCGTGTCTTCGGTGCGCACTTGCGTCACCACGCAGGGACCGGCTTCGATGATCGTGCAGGCAACATTTTTGCCTGAAGCGTCATAGATGCTCGTCATCCCGATTTTTTTGCCAATCAGACCGTTCACGTTGTGGCGTATGTTTTATGGTTGAACGATTGGTGATTTTTTTACATCAAATACAAGGCGGCTTACAGGCGCTGGAAAAGCAAAAAAGCGACTTTCCACGTCCTGGAAACGCTTTCGGCGACATCAGTTAGTTCGTTAAACGACCACTTTGACCCCTACCGGAAACAACCGTCTTGAATCTGAAAATTACTTAGGTGAGCTTGACCTGGATGTCCACACCGCTCGGGAGTTCCAACTTGGAGAGCGCGTCCACCGTTTTCTGGGTGGGCGTGTAGATTTCAATCAAGCGCTTGTGGGTGCGCAACTGGAACTGCTCCCGGGATTTTTTATTCACGTGCGGCGAGCGCAGCACGGTGAAAATTTCCTTCTCGGTAGGCAGCGGAATCGGGCCAGTTACGACGGCGCCACTCGCACGTACGGTCTTGACGATCTTCTCGGTGGATTTGTCCACCAAGTTGTAGTCGTACGACCGAAGTTTGATGCGAATTTTCTGATTCATTACCTGTTAAAATTTCTTCTTGAACACTTTACTTTCCGGTAAACCAAATTTGATTCTGCAAACCTTTCCCGAAAAGCGCCCGCAAAGGTAAGCACAGGAGATTCGATTTTCCAAAGGGGTTTCTAAAAAATCTGAAAAAAAGTTCCCGAGCGTCTCAACGATGAAGGATCAACAGTTTTTCACGAGCAACAATGCCGCGCGGCGTAAAAGCCGAGAGCACGTACAAACCCTGGGCAAATCGGTCTGTGGCCACCCGAACTGATGCCCGGTCGTTAACATGTTGTTGCCATACGACGCGCTCGTCCGCAATTGCCGTTAACGCCAGTACAGCCCCCTCCGGCAGTCCCGTGCAATCAATCGACACTTCGCCGTCGGCCGGGTTCGGGCTCAGGCGCAGGCGTTTTTGCCCCGGCTCGGGCTCGGGCCGCGCGGCCGAAGGCTGGCACAGCAGCGTATCGATGCAGCCGTCGGGGGTCACTTTGATGATCCAGCCGTAGAGTTGACCATTGATATAGGAGTTGCCGCCGGCCACGATGCTGCCGCTCGACAAAAAATCCACCCCGCCGAACACATTATCGTCGATGCCACTTTGGTAAGGAATGGTACTCAGGTCGGCCCGCGCCCAGATGCTGTCGCCCTCGGGCGTGAACTTGTACAGCCAGCCGTAGAGGTGAGCGTTCAGGTCGGCCAGGTCGTAGGGCGCTACCCGGCCGGCGCCAATGTAATTGCCGTCGGGCGTGGGTTTCATGTCGTGCCAGATGCTGAACGAGGAATGGGCCGGGCCAAAACGCTTTATCCACTCTATTTGCAGGTCGTCGTCAAATTTGATCAGCGTGGGTTGCAACTGGTAATCATCCCATTGGTTGTAACCTGAAAAAGTCCTCGAAAAAGCGATGTATCCTCCACTCGGTACAATTTCCAAATCAAATATACCCATTGCCAGTAAATCGTCTGATCCCGACCAGTTCACCTGTATCTGCCCGTTGGAGTCGATCATCCATATTTTCAAACGAGTATCTTCAACAATGGAAAAATCAGGTGCGTTCGCCCCGGTTATTGCAAACAAACTGTCATTTAGTTGGGTCATACCCAGCATAATGTCGTCTTGCTCGTACTGGCCGTAATAATGAAACCACAAGGTATTTCCTTCGTTGTCGATACGCCTTGCAAAAGCATCATACTTGTGATTAGGTCGTCGCACATGACCCGAAAGTAGATAACCATTTTCCAAGCCGATAATTCCTCTATAACCAACAGACAAATTCATAGTATCTGTAAATTCGTATATAGATTGCAAGGAAAGGTCTTTGCCGAATTTGTATAAGGCATCGCTATTTCGGAAAAGGATTGCGGAATGAAACGCGTAGTTACCATCGCTAGTTTTAATAATGTTTTCACCTACATCAAGAATATCTCCGAGAGAATCTTCGAATATCTCGTAATTAATAGTTTGTCCGTTTGAATCAATCCGACCGACAAGTGCACTTTTAATAAATGGCGAGTCCGGGGTATTAGCATAGCCGACAAAGACGATTGTATCGTTGTCTACAAGGATAGTTTTGAACTGATTGATCCCTAAGTTAAAATCATAGGATTCGTTCCATCCTGCTTGGGCATTGGCCAGGTAAACGATCATCAATAGCCAGGCAACTACTCCAAGAGCGCTTTTCATGGTGACAACAGTTAAAAGCGTGGCAAACCCGGAGTTTGCCACGCCCTGGATTGGAAACTCAGTGAATGATCAACAATTTCTCGTACGCCACCCGGCCGTTCGGCGTGTATGCTGCAAGCAGATAAACCCCGGCAGCAAGATGTCCGGTATCAATGCGGATTAAGGGCATCAACTTAGGTGTCAACTGCCAGACTGTTTCCCCATTAGATAAATTGGTCAGCACTAAAATTGCGTCTTCGGGCATCATGGAACAATCGATTCGAACTTCGCTGTCGGCCGGGTTGGGATAAATACCAATGTTGCTTGGCAAAGCAATTTGGGTTGCTTTACTCAACGCCGGGCGTGCGGTGACAGAACAATCGGGAAGAAGATCGCGCCCATTGCGGTGCAGGAGATTGCGCGCCAGGGCCCCAGCTTGCGAGCAATCGGTCCCCCAGTTGATTTCAAGCGTATCGAGAATATCCTCAGGAAGAGATTCAAGCGGCGCTTCATCGTCCACGACGTCGCGTATGGTTTCCAGAACAGCCCGTATATCGGCAAAATCGGCCTCAGTGGCTTCATCCAGATCGTAATTAGCCGAAATAGCGGCGCTTATGGCTTTCTCGCCGGTAAAGTTGTCGGGCCGGAACAGGTAGAAAGTGTTTCCGCCGAAATAGAAATTGTTGTGGTTGTTGGAAAGGTAAACTCGGACAAAATAGGGCCCGGGCAAATCGTCATATGGACCGCAAATGATCGAGGGATTTTCGGGGTAACCGGGAATGCAACTGGTAAAAGGGCAGCATTGGGCGCTTGCTTTAAACGGCAACAGGGTTCCCAAAAACAAAAACAGGGTTGACACCAAAAGTTGGAGCAGCCGATATTGGGGGAGGGGTAAATTTTTCATCGGAATAATAGGCTTATGATGTGGAAAATTTTGAATAGTGCCACAAAGCTAATTTTTATCTGCCATCCCGGAAATTTTTCCGACGTTAAATCCCCACACAACACCTCGGCAAACACAAAAAAAGCCGCCGGAACAGTTTCCTTCCCGGCGGCTTAAAAACAAGAGATTTCACATCATTTCGCGGTATTCACGACCAGTTTTGTTAAAAATACGCCCTGGTCGGTGTTTACTTTCACCATATACAAGCCGCCGGGCACGCCGGACAAATCGATCCGGCCGGCATGCCAGCCCGGCATATTTTGATCAAAAAACACTTTACCGTCGGGCGATACGAGCGTCACGCGCCGGATGGCGCCTGCAACACTGTTCAACTCGACCCAGGCGCCCGCTGGATTGGGCCGGACCGACACCTGTGTGGCGGCGTCGAGGCCGCTTACGCCGCTGGCGCCCGACTTTGCAACGGGTAACTGCACGATCCCGGCCTCCAAGGGCACCGGCTGTTCGGCGGGCGTGAGCGCCTGCAGATTGGTAAAGCGCAGGGGCGTGTATTTCACGGTGTCCTCATCGGCCGAAGCTCCCGGGCCGTCGTCGTCGACGGGCGTCTGGAAGAAAATATCGTCTTCGATGATGACAAACAGATGCCCGATCACACCGTTGCCGGTCACCGGCTGGCCGTCGAAGCGCGTGATAGCCACGTCGAGGCGGCCCTGGTCGTGGAAGTTGCGCTGCAGCCAAAGCAGGTCGGTCGCCGGGTCGCCCAGCCACGACGTTTCGGGTTCAAAGTATACCTGCGGCTGCATCATGGCCGGGTCGTAAATGACGCTGAACGCCAGTCCGTGCATATTCTCGGGAAACAGCACAGGGTCGCCCAAAACCACCGGGATGGAAACCACTTGACCGGAATAGGCCGTATCGGGTAAAGCGGTGAGCAAAGGCGCCGTCGGGTACAATTGGTTGCCGAGGGGCGCGTCGTAGGGGTTGTCAGTGACCGGATTGATCACCTGGCCCCAGTTTTGGACGATGGCCAGCGTATCGGCGGCGCCCACGAAGCCATCGCCGTTGGTATCGATGTTTTTGTAATCGACCTTGCGCAGGCCGGTTTGCTGGTTCCAGGTGTCGCCGTCCTGCCCCGACCAGTCGAGCAACTGGGCCGGCCGGGAGGGGCCGCTGGCGCCGTACGCAAGACCCAGGTAGAGCAAATCGTGGTGATTGGCCGCCGCGTTGTTGTCGGCGTCGCCGGGCCAAACGCAGTCGTCGGTGGCAATCTGGGGCAGGTGCAGGAGTGCATATTGCGGCGCATTGCCGGAAGTCGGCAGCTCGGCGCGATAGGTGCCGGGAGCGAGGCTGGCCAGTTCGTCGGCCGTGCCGCTCCACTGCAGTGCGCCGTGTTGGTACAAATCAATATCGAGCGTAGGGGTCCACCAGATGCCTTCGAGGTAAAACCCGCCGTCGCCGTCGTTGAGGCAATCGGGTACCACGGCGCAGGTGCTGGCGGGTATATTAATGTTGCTCGTGAAGCGACCGTCGTAGCCCGCCAGGGCGATGGGCTGGCCGTTGCGGGTGGCCTGCGGTGAAAAGTCGTCGGTAAATGCCAGTCCGGAACTGAAATCGGGGATGGCCAGAGGGACAAAACACACCCTAAACAGCGTCTCGCCGTCGGCAAGCGTCAGGCCGGCGCCGAAGGGGTTTTGCCAATCGATGAGCAATGCGCCCTGATCCTGGAACACGTTGAGGTCGAATGGCGTAAAAGGCGACAACTCTATTGCGTGAAGATTGGTGAAATAGTACTTATCGGCCGGCCAGTCGAGACCGAAGCGCAGACTGGTGATATTGTCGAAGCCCTGTACGGTGACCGGCACGCTTTGTTTGTTGGAGTAGGGAGACAGTTGTTGCGCCTGTCCGGTGTGGAGGGTCAGACAGGAAACGGTGAGCGAGTCGCCGTCGGCATCGGGGCAAACCCCGGATACGGGAATGAACAAGGTGCAACCCGCGGCGTCGCTTACCTGTATATAATGCTGACCCTGGGGCTGGTTGTTCAGTCCGAAAATAAAACTGCCCGAATCGATCGTATCCAGCGTTTGTACCAAGCCGCTGCTCCAGGTCAGTTCGACCGGCAGCGTGATGCCGGGCGCCGTCCAGAACACACTGGCGATGTCGACGAGGTTGGTAGCCGGGTTGCATTCGACGGATTCCGAGTGTACCCAGCCGTTGTTGACGCCAGCGGTTTCGAGCCACACCGTTTCGGATTCGGTACAGCCTTCGGCATTGGTCACCGTTACGCTGTATATGCCCGGGCCAGCATTTCCGATGGTCGCCCCCGTTGCCCCATTGTTCCAAAGTATCTCAAAAGGCGGGCTAAACCCGGCCGCAGATACGGTCAGTACGCCATCATTTGCCCCGCAGTGCGGTTTTATAAGCCCGAGATTGAGGCTGAAACCCGACACTTCGTGCAGCGAAAAGCTGGCGTCGGAGGTACAGCCGGAGGCATCGGTCACCGTGACGGTGTAATTGCCCGCGGCCAGGTTGGTCTGTACAGCCGTAGTGCCGCCATTGGACCAGGCATAGGTATAAGGCGGTATGCCGCTGATGGCTTCCACTTCGATCATGCCTCCCCCGCCGACGCAGTTGGGCTGCTGGATTTCATTGGGATAAATACTCAAAAAAGTAACGTCCGACTCGAGTGTAAAAGCGCCGGAGGCCGTGGCGCCAGTTTGATCGGTGACGGTGACGGCATACTGCCCTGCGCCGGCTGCCGCGAAGTTGTCGGAACCGGGTATCGGGCCGGACGGACCGTCCCAGGAATAGGTGTAGGGTGGCGTGCCGCCCGTGATGGTGAGGTCGATTGCGCCATAGGGAGCCGAACAATCGGCAGGAAACTGGCAGGCCTCGGCTATGGTCAGCGGATTGCCCTGACCCGGACTAACCCACACGCCGCCGTCGAGCGCACCGGTTGGTATAATACCCGCAAGCAGGTTGCTGGCTTCCAAAGGAATACCCGGATACTGAGGAGGCAAACTGATCGGGATAAAACCGCTTGCTCCGGGCTGTATGGCAAGATTGACCATAAACAACGTATCCCCGGGCTGAAGCGACTCGCCCGTCAATAAAAGATCAAGCCAAAGAAACCGCAACACGCCCTGCTGAGCGGTATTGAAATTGGTATTATCCAGAAACGGCAGCGTATTTGTCAAAGCAACAGGGGGCGCGGCATATTGCAATGCAGAGGACTCCCAGGTCAGCGCAAATTGCAGACCGACCATATCATCGATGGAACCGGCAGCAAGAATGGGGACAGATACCACCTCACCCGGCTGCCCGTAGACGACTCCCGCCCGGATGGAGAAACAACTGGAATTCTGGGCAATGCTCCCGGGGCCGAACGCGGCAATGAAGAACAGAATAAATAAGGTGTGGAAAATACCTTTCATGGGATGAATGACTATTGGTGTAGAAGAATCAAGTTTTCAGTGGTACAAAACTACCCTTGATATCCAGCCGTAAAAAGTACATTTTTGCATAATTATAGCAAACAACAACGTGCCATTCATGTAAATAATTTTTAT